>JACDCA010000668.1 GCA_013694635.1 Acidobacteriota bacterium
ATAGGAGTTTCCACTGCCGTTCAACAGTCTTCATCTCGACCCGAGCCTGATCAAGAGCATACGCGAGCTGGGATTCACCCGCCCCACGCCCGTGCAGGCTGACGCCATCCCCCCCGCGATGGAGGGGCGCGACGTGCTCGCGTGCGCGCCGACAGGCAGCGGCAAGACGGCGGCGTTTCTGCTGCCGATCCTTCACCGCCTGCTGTCGAAGCCGCGCGGCCGTACGCGCGCGCTGGTCATCGTGCCGACCCGCGAGCTCGCGGCGCAAATCCTCGAGGAGTTCAATGCCCTGTCGACGCACACGGCACTTACTGGAGCGGCGGTGTTCGGCGGCGTCGGGATGGGGCCGCAGGAGCATGCGTTCCGCGCCGGCGTCGATGTCATCGTCGCGACGCCGGGACGGCTGCTCGATCACATGCGCGCACGGTACGTGAATTTCTCGAGCCTCGAATACCTCGTGCTCGACGAAGCCGACCGGATGCTCGACATGGGGTTCCTCCCCGACATCCGCAGGGTCCTCCGGGCCATTCCACAGAAGCGTCAGACGCTCTTCTTCAGCGCGACGATGCCGCCGGAGATCGCCGCGCTGACGCGCGAGATGCTGTCGAATCCAGCGACCATCCAGCGCGAGCGCCAGGCGGCGCCGGCATCGGGGATTACGCAGGCGGTCTACCCGGTCTCGCAGGAGCTGAAGGGGGCGCTGCTGGTCCATCTGCTGAAGACCGGGCAGGTCGCGCAGGCGCTCGTGTTCACCCGCACGAAGCATCGGGCCAATCGTGTCGCGAACTTTCTCGTCGGTGCCGGCGTGAAGGCGGAGCGGATACATGGCAACCGGTCCCAGGCGCAACGCACGCAGGCGCTGGCCGGCTTCAAGGACGGGCGCTACCCGGTCCTGGTCGCCACCGACATCGCCGCACGCGGGATCGATGTAGAGGAGCTCGGGCACGTCGTGAACTTCGACGTCCCGCAGGCGCCCGACGATTACGTGCACCGAGTGGGGCGCACCGGACGCGCCGAAGCGGTCGGGGATGCGTTCACGTTCGTGTCGCCACAGGAAGAGAACGATCTGCGCGACATCGAGAAGGCGATCAATCGCCGGCTGCCACGCGTCACGGTGCCGGATTTCGACTACGCGGCGAAACCAGAAGGGCGGCTCGAGGTTCCGCTGGCGCAGCGCATCGCTGAAATCCGCTCCCGCAAGCGCGAGGAGCGCGCGCGCGCGGCCGTCAACGCGGCGCGCCGCGGCGCCGCAGTACGTCACCAGGGACGCCCGCAACGGCCCGCTACTTCTTCAGCTCCACCATCGCGGAGCCCACAAGGTCAGCGCCGTAGTCGTAGAGGATGACTTTCAGATACTTCGCGTCCGCCTTGAGCGGCACGTATATGGTGTAACCGACGCCTTCACGCATGAACTTCTGATAGTTCTCTTCGGTCAGCTTGAAGTCGAGCGTCTGCCAGTTCTCGCCGACGAGTTGTTCCTTCGCATCGGCGCAGAAGTACAGCGCGTCCACCTTGGCCAGGTAGCCACCGTCCTGCCGCGCAAATTTCACCGCGCCCGGACCGATCCGCATGTCCACGCTGAGGCGCATCCCGTCGGGACCGCTCTCCACGGTGGTCTTCACGACCCGCATTTTCAAGTCGTCGATCGCTCTGGGCAGGTTCGCCGCCGACGCGATCCGGCTGTAGGTGAGATAGTCGCGCCGATTCAACGGCTTGACTTCCTGCCGCGCCGCGTAGCCGTGGCGGTACAGGACCTGGGCGTCCTTCCGGTTGACCTTCACCGTGATGCGCCGATAAGCGCCGTTCCAGTCGCCGTTGGTGGAGGAGTAGCCCAGGAGGTACTGCGACCGGGTCGACTCGTCGAGCCGTTTGAACGCCTGATCCGCGGCGGCGAACGCGGTCGTGCGACCGCCCGTCAGATTCGAGATCTGCCGCGAGCTGCCCACCGCAAACCCCTGCATGAACATCGTGCCGGCCGACGGGACGGCGGCATTGAGCGTCCTCTGCGCGGCGGCGGTCCCCGAGCCTGGCAAC
>JACDCA010000676.1 GCA_013694635.1 Acidobacteriota bacterium
TGGACCTCCACGTCTGGTTTCACGGCGACACGACGCTGCACGAGGCGCACCGCCTCTCGCACGTGGTGAAAGACCGCATCCTCTCGGCGCATCCGCAGGTTGCGGATGCGATCATCCACATCGAACCACCACCGAGTGAGATGTGAACGGGATGTGGGATGCGGGATGCGGGAGGTGGGAGGTGGGATGCGAACTATGAGCTCGGGGTGTCGTAGAGGCCCTGGATCACATCGCGGTACTTCTCTTCGACGACTTTCCGTTTCACCTTCAGCGTCGGCGTCAGCTCGCCTGACTCGATCGAGAACTCATTGGGCAGGATGGCGATGCGCTTGATGCGCTCGTATTGCGACAGTTCCCGGTTGAGACCGGTGATGATCTCCTGGTAGAGCGCGATAACGTCCTCCCGCTTCACCAGCTCGCCGCGCTCCGCAGGGGGCCGGCCCAGATCCTTCAAGCGGCGCTCGAGCGCGGCGAAATCCGGGACGATCAGCGCGGCCGCGTACCGCTGCCGGTCCCCCAGCACCACGGCCTCGGAGACGAGCGGGCTCCGCTTCAGAACGGCTTCGATCGGCTGCGGCGCGATCTTCTTTCCTCCGGAGGTGACGAGCAGATCCTTCTTGCGGTCGGTGATCGACAGATAGCCGTCCGCATCGACCGCGCCGATGTCCCCGGTGTGGAACCAGCCGTCCCGCAGGACATCCGCGGTCGCCTCCGGCTTGTTGTAATACCCGGCCATGACATTCGCCCCGCGCGCGAGGATCTCCCCGTCGGGGGCGATTCGGATCTCGACGTCCCGGACCGGCTTGCCGACAGCGCCGGCGCGCGGCGCCGAAAGGGGATTCACGGTGAGAATCGGAGACGTTTCGGTCAGGCCGTAGCCTTCGATGATCGGGAGGCCCACCGCAGAGAAGAACTCGGCGACGCTCACCGGGAGCGGCGCGCTGCCGGACACGACGAACCGCAGCCGCCCGCCTGTCCCTTGCCGCACTTTCGAGAACACGAGCCTGTCGGCCAGGCTGGCCTGAAGCGCCGTGAACGGCCCCGGATGCTTACCCCGCAACGTCGCACGCGCGCGACCGAGCCCCGCGTTGACCGCCCAGTTGAACAGCTTGCCTTTGAGACCGGGCGTCGCGCTGCCCTTCTCGAGGATGCGCGCCTGCATCTTCTCGTAGACACGCGGCACGCCGATCAGCACCGTCGGACGCACGACACCGATGTCGCGCCCGATCGTGTCGAACGACTCGGCGAAGATCATCGTGACGCCGGCATACAGGTAGAGAAAGGACGCCATGCGCTCAAAGGCGTGGCTCAACGGCAGAAACGACAGCGACACATCGTCCACTCCGACGTCGAGCACTTCGGCCGCCGCGACCAGGTTCGACACCAGGTTCGCGTGGGTGAGCATCACACCCTTGGGCTCACCCGTCGTGCCGGAGGTGTAAATGATGGTGGCGAGCTGGCCGGGAGCGACGGCACGTGCACCCTCGCGAAAATCCTTTCCGGCGCCCCACTGCCCCTTCATCTGCTCGTGCCCGCGCCGCTGCACTTCTTCCAGACCGAGCACCGACGCTTTCGCCGCCGCGGCTTCGTCCATGACGGCCACCGCTTCGAGGCCGGGGAGCAGGTGCCGGACGTCCTGCACTTTTTCGAGCTGGAGCCGCGTCGACACGATGGCGAGCCGCGCGCCGGAGTCCTCGAGGATATAGCGGGCTTGCGACGCCGTCAGCGTGGGGTAGATCGGCACCGTCACCGCACCGAGCGCGAGGATGGCCAAGTCGCACAGCACCCACTCCGGTCGGCTCTCGGCGATGATCGCAACGCGGTCACCCGCGCCGACACCGAGGGATTTGAACCCGAGGCCCAGCTCGCGGACGCGTTCGAAGGCTTCCTTGCTCGACAGCCCCTCGACGACCCCGCCGCGGCACCGGCCGATCAACATTGGCTTGGGGAACCGGCCCATGAAGTGAAACGGCAGATCGGCGATGGTCTTTACGTCGGGAGGCGGCTCGCTCACCGGCGGATTATACGTGCGTCGTTCCCACCACAGAGACACAGCGGCACAGAGCCACCTTTTCAGGAGGACCAACCCAAACCGAGCGCAAACCTAACCGTCTCTGTGTCTCGGTGTCTCTGTGGTTTGCTGAAGTGACGTCAATACCCGGCGGCTTTATCGACGACGTTCAGCAACGGCTCGCCCGAGTCGAAGCGGCGCAGGTTCTCGGCGAACAGATCGGTCGCAACATCCCAGTGATCCGGCCGAAAGCCGGACGTGTGCGGAGTGATGATCACGTTTGGTAACGTCCACAGCGGACTGGCCGGATCCAGCGGTTCGCGATCGAACACATCGAGACCGCCGCCGCCGATGGTGTTCGATGCGAGCGCGGCGGCGAGCGCTGATTCATCGACCAGCTTCCCCCGGCTGACGTTGATGAGAATCGCGTCATTGCGCATGGCGCGAAGTTCTGGTGCGCCGATCATTCGCCGCGTCGATGCCGTGTGCGGCGCCGCGACGACAACGATGTCGGCCTGAGGCAACTGATCGAGGAGCTGCCCGGGCGGCGCGACGCGGACGACGCCTTCGGGCATCTCCCGCCCGGGATGCCGGCGGATCCCGCTGACGGTCGCGCCCAGCGCCGAGAACCGTCGCGCAACCGCGGCGCCAATGCCGCCGAGACCGATGACCAGTGCCGCCGCGCCACCGATCGTCCGCGTCGGCGCGGCGAAGATCTCGTCCTGCGCCCACGTGCGCTCCGCCTGCCGTCGAATCGCGAGCGGCAGCTTCCGGAACAACCCAAGCGCCAGCGTCAGCACATGCTCGGCAATCACGTCGGCGCTCATCCCGCGGGAGTTGGAGATGACGATCGGCGCGTCCAGCACCTCCTGACACAGCATGCTGCCGACGCCGGCGGCCGGCGTGTGGATCCATCGCAGCGACGGCGCGAGGTGGAACTGGTCCCGCGTCATCTCTCCCATGAACGCCGCGTCGGCCCCTCCGATCAGACGCGCGACCTCCTCGTCGTTCCGGGCTGCGACGAATGCATGCGCGGGAAACTCCCGGCGGAGCCGCTCGACCTGCTGGTCAGGAATGTTCCAGGCGCTCACCTGGCTGTAGATGGCGACGAGAATGTTCAACGCGGGCGGCGCCTGGCGGGAGAGGATGGCTCCGCCTTGACCTCACCGGACCGGCCGCCCCGCTTCTCCAACAGCTGAAGCCCGCCGATCTCCATGGTCTTGTCGACCCCCTTGATCATGTCGTACAGCGTCAGAGCTGCGACCGCCGCAGCCGTGAGCGCTTCCATCTCGACACCGGTGGGCCCGTTCGTGCGCACGCGCGCGACGATTTCGAAGCCGTCCGCCCGGGCCGCGATCTCGACGTCCACGTGGGTCAGCTGCAGCGGGTGACACATCGGGATCAGTTCAGCAGTCCGCTTTGCCGCCATGACACCCGCGAGCCTGGCGGTCTGGACCGGATCCCCCTTCTTGCCCCCACCGGCCTGCGCGATGCGTGCCGCGCCGCCCGACATCCAGATGCGGCCGGCGGCGACTGCCTCGCGGGACGTCACAGCCTTGCCCGAGACATCCACCATGCGTCCGGCGCCGTCCGCTCCGACGTGTGACAACCGCTTCTGCCTCGGCGGGGCAGCCGTGGCCTTGCGACTCACGGAGCCTCCTCGCCGTGCGCCAGAAAGAACGACAGGCTTTCGAGCGAGACCGTCAAATCCATGCTTTTCAGTTTGACTCCCTCGGGGACCCTTACGGCGCCCGGGGAAAAATTCAGGATTGCCTTGATCCCGGCGGCCGCGATGACGTTCACCACGTCCTGGGCCGCACCGGCCGGGACGGCGACGACGGCGATTCCAATGTGCTCGCGCCGGACGACTTTCCGCAGGTCGCGCACATCGTAGATCGGCACGCCGGCCCTCGATCGATGGCCGATCTTCTCACGCGCCGTGTCGAACATCGCGACGATCTCGAAGCCTTCTTCGCGGAACCCGGGATAATCCGCCAGCGCGAGGCCGAGGTTGCCGGCGCCCAGGATCGCCACGCACACGCCGCGGTCGATCCCGAGGATCTGCCTGAGGTGACGCCGCAACTCCTTCACGTAATACCCGACGCCCCGGACGCCGAACTCGCCGAAGTAGGCGAGGTCTTTGCGGATCTGCGCCGCGTTCAGATGGAACTGCTCGGCGAGCGCCTGCGACGACACCGTGCGGACGCCCGTAGCATCCAGCGCGTTCAAACTACGCAGATACACCGACAACCGATTCGTCGTCAGCTCCGAGATCGAGTCAGAGCTTTCGCGTGCGACCCGTTTTGCCGCGGGCTTGTTCTCGCCCTTCACAAACCCAAGTTTAGGCCAAGGACCCGGCGCCTCACAGGAGATCAAGAGATCAGGAGCAACTATTCCAAAGACAGAAAAACAAGAAAGCTCCTGATCCCCTGATTCCTGTTGACAGCTCCAGCGGCGGACACCCCGAACAGCGGCCCGCAGCACTGTGTTACAACAGAACCATGCGCAGGAGGGCTATCGTTGCGATCGGACTCTGTGCGGCGGCAGCGACGCTGGTCGCGCAGGGGGTGACGCGGATTGCGACGACGGCCGAGGGGCTGATCCGGTCGGCGGTGTTCTATCACGGGCGGATGGTGGTCGTCGAGCACGCCACCGCCGATGATGCGGGGATCCCGCGCATCGCCCAGACGACGAAACCCATTTACATTTTCTGGAAAGAGCAGCCGACGTCGGACCGCGGCGAGATTCGCGGCGAATTCTGGGACCTCGGGCGGGTCGAGCCGGGGGACGGCCGGTTTGCCGGGTACGACTTCACCCGGGTGCTCGAGGCGACGGCTCGGGGGCGCTGGCCGGGGCGAGACCAGGTGTTCGTGCTGCTCGGCGCTTCCATCGTGCCCGCCGCCCCTCCTCCGGCACCGAACGTCCGGGCGATCGCGCTCGCGCCGGAACGGTACGAAGGGCGCGAAGTGAAAGTGATCGGTCGCTTCAAGGGGCGCAACCTGTACGGCGATCTGCCGCAGGCGCTCGGCAAGGGTAAATGGGACTTCGTACTGCAGTCGGCCGACGGCGCAGTGTGGGTGACGGGGATGAGGCCCAAGGGCAAAGACTTCGATCTCGACCCCGGCGCCCG
>JACDCA010000283.1 GCA_013694635.1 Acidobacteriota bacterium
CTGGAAGGAAGTCGAGCACCTCCCCAAGCCGGAGAAGTGGAACCGCCAGGCGGTTCGCATGAAGATGTTCGACAACCTCATACATAACCCTGACCGGAACGCCGGCAACCTCATCGTGGATGACGACTGGAATCTGTACCTCATCGATCATTCACGCGCGTTCATCACCGAGCGGAAGCTGCCGTTCACGATGGTCCGGGTCGATGCAGAACTCTGGGACAAGATGCTGGCGCTCGACGAGCCCGGCCTCGTCGCCGCCGTCGGCACCTGGATCGACCGTGGGAGCATTCGAGCGATGCTCCGGCGCCGTGACGCGATGAAGGTCGTCATCGACGATCTCGTCAAGCGCGTCGGGCCGCCGGCGTACGTCAAGTAGTGCGCCTCGCCGCCTCACTCCTGCTCGCAGTTGCGCTGGGCGCGAGCGCCTTCAGTGCATCCGCCCCGGCGCGAGTTATCGCCGTGGCGGATGTGCACGGCGGCCTTCAACCGTTCGTGTCGATCCTCACCGCAGCCGGCCTGATCGACGCGCAGCACCGCTGGACCGGCGGTACCGCAGTCCTCGTCCAGACCGGGGATGTCACGGATCGCGGCACCGGGGTATACGAGGTGCTCGACCTTCTGATGTCACTCGAAAAAGGCGCCGCCGCCGCCGGCGGCAAGGTTCATGTGCTGCTTGGGAATCACGAAATCATGAACATGGTCGGGGACACTCGCGACGTGTCCCCGGAGATCCTCGCCAACGGAGGGGAGGCGGCCTACCGTGCAGCCTTCGCGCGCGAAGGCAAGTACGGGAAATGGCTGCGCACGAAGCCGATCCTGCTGAACCTCGACGGGACGGTGTTCATGCACGCGGGGATCAACCTGGAGTTCTCGACCGAAAGCCTCGACGACCTGAACCGGCGCGTGCGCCGTGAAATGACACAGTGGGACGATGGCCGGCGCTGGCTCGAACAACAGAACCTCGTCAAGCCGTCAGTGGCGTTTCAGGAAGTCATCCTGGCGGCGCGGAAGGAGATTGACCGTGTGAACACGATCATGGCCGACAAGAAACATCTGTCGCCGGAGGTCCGTCGAGGCGCAGCGGTGGTTCTGCCGGTGGCGAATATCGGCGCATCCAGTCTCTTCAACGGCAACGGGCCGCTCTGGTTTCGCGGTTTCGCGACATGGCCTGACGAGGAAGGGGCCGCGAAGATGACGTCCCTGTTGAATCAGCACCGCGTCAAGAGGTTTGTCACGGGACACAATCCTCAGCGGAGCGGCATGATCAACGAACGCTTCGGCGGATCGCTGTTTTTGATTGATACCGGAATGCTAAATGGAAGGTTCTTCCCGGGTGGCCGGCCATCCGCGCTGGAAATTAGTGGCGGCGGCGTCAGGCCGGTCTACGTCGATTAAGCCGCGGTCAGACGGTGCGTTGCCGCGATCAGATCTTCGTCTGACGGGCGCTGCCCCGATCGCGCGAGCAGGTGCTTCAGGTTCGGACGGGAGCCACGTTTTGAACCACAACTGCACAGGCTCGTCGGTCAGTTTTCGACCCGCTGCGGTGACGGCGGGGCGTTACACGCTCACCGGCGCAGCTTCTCGAGCACCTCTCCAAGCTTTCTGATTTCCTCCCCGTAGAGCGCCCAGTTGCCCTCGCGCTGCGCCTGCATCGCCCGCTGGTAGTGGGCGCGCGCCTGCTCCGCGAGCGTCCCCACCTCAGGCGTCGAGGACTGAGGACGTTCGACGCCAGGCTGGCCCGGCTGCCCTGTCGGTGCTCCGGTCGGCGGCTGGGGCTGCGGCCGCGTGCCGCCGCCGGGGAAGATCCGATCGAGCGCCGCCGTCAGGTTCTCCTCCATCACGATGTTGTTCTGGTAAGCCACGATGACGCGTTTGAGCTCCGGGATCTGGCCGCCGGCCGCCTTCAAGTAGAGCGGGCGTATATAAATGAGGGACTCCTCGATCGGGATGACGAGCAGCGTCCCCTGGATGACCTCTGATCCCTGCTGATTCCACAGCGTGATCTGCGGAGAGATCGCCTGATCCTGGCTGATGCGCGCCGCCACCTGCCGCGGGCCGAAGATGACGGTCTGCTTGGGAAACTGGAACACTGCGAGCGTGCCGTAGTTCGCGCCGTCGCTGCGCGCGACCATCCAGCTCGCCAGGTTGTCCTTGCCGCGCGGCGTGAAAGGCAGCATCTGGATGTATTCGGGGCCCGCTTCGCCGGGCAGCTTCATGATCGTGTAGTACGGGTGCATCGGCGCGGCCT
>JACDCA010000285.1 GCA_013694635.1 Acidobacteriota bacterium
GTCCCGACCGATACAAGTGCGCCACTGCAGGCGAAGCCTCCTGCCTCTTCGGCGACAGCACAATCGCGCGCACGTGCCGATCAGCCGGAAGGCGTCAACCGCACACAGCACGAAGAACAAGTGAACGCCGCACGGGTGACGGCGCGCCAGCAGATCGTTGTAGGTCAGCGCCAGCGCGCGCTCGATACGCTGATCGGTGGTCTCGCTCTCGATGAAAAGGATCCCGAACTCAATGGGCTTGTCAACGAGCTCACTGGAGTCGCGCGGCGAACCGCGACCGAGGCTCGCGCGGCCGCAGTCGTTCGCGGCGCGAGCCCGAGGTCATCGGCCGCGTTTCGCGAAGGGCAGGCCCGGGAGCGCGAAGCGAACGATCTGCTGCGAGCGGGGGACCGGGTGCCGGGGATACGAGCGGCGTGGGCGGCGGCGGCGTTGTACAACAAAGCGCCCGAAGGGACGCGCCAGAATGCGTCCGCCGCGCCACCGCCGTCCTCCAGGCCGGGCAGTCAGCCCGGCTTGACCCCTCCTTCCCCCGAGTCGGTCAAGCCGGTACCGGCGCCAGTCGACAAGCCAGCGATTGCTGCTCCACCTCCGCCGCCGTCACCAACGCCAGAGCCCCCGCCGGTTCCGCGCGATCCGGCACCGGATCCTCGCGCCGCCGATCTGTCCGCGATCCGCGAGACGCTTCGACGTTACACGCAGGCGTATCAGAGTCTGGACGGAGCGGCGGTCGGCAAGATGATGCCGTCCCTCACTGCAGAACAGCTGCGTGGCCTCGATCGGGATTTCTCGAATTACCGGAGCTACACCGTCGCCATCAGAGACGAACGCATTGCCGTGGATGGCCCCACCGCGACGGTGACGTGCCAGGTGGTGAGATCGTTCGAAACGAAGAACGGTGTCGCAGGAAGCAACACCGTGCAGAGCATCTTTCATCTCCGCCGGAGCGGATCGGGCTGGACCATCGAGCGTGTGCAGTCCCGTTGAGCCGATCAGAACGCGTAGTCGACGCTGACGACCGGAGTGACGCGGTCCCGGAGGCCCGCATTGGTCAGATTGAAGAGCAAGTTCGCCGAAACGAGCAGCGTGCGGAGCGGACTGAATCTCACACCAGCATTGCCCATCGCGAGATTCAGGTTGCCAGGCTGCAGGCGAAACTCCCGTCGGGTCACACGAGTCGTCACCGAGGTACTTGATCCGCCGCCACCCCCGCCACCTCCCCCCCCGCCTCCGCCCCCGCCGCCGCCGGGGCCCGTCTGAACGAATTCGAAGACCTTGTCGGCCTCCTTGAGCCGCCCCGCATCGCGAATCGATCGACCGAGGACATCCGCAATCAGAGTGAGCCGTGGAGACACCGCGAGGTCGAAACCGACCGCGTAGTTCCACTCATCGTTCAGCGCCGCGTTCAGCAACGCTCCCTTTGTCGACGCGGTATAGCCGGCATTGATATGCGGCGACAGCTTGCCGACCGCCAATGACGCGATCCCGTAGACCTTGGTCTGAACCCCGCCGGTCCCGAGGAGATTGCTCTCGTCTCCGGTGGGCGTGCGCACGTCCACGGCCGCGGCCAGGCCGCCCCCTCTGGCGCGGAAGAAGTTGTACTTTGCGCGCACGACGATATCGCCGATGCCAGTCGCGCTTCCAGAGGCCGCAAAGGTGCGCTCGTCCGGATTGTCACCGTCGAATGCATGAGTGTCGGGGTTTGCCGCGGTCGCCAGCCGTTCAATGCGCGCGCGAATACTGGCATCCATGTCGATGCTGACGACCGGCACGGCGACGCCCAAATCAAGACGATCGGTCAGCCCATAGGCTCCGTAAAAGACCACTGTTTGCGTGGTGAGGCGGAGGGCCAGCGCAGTCTCGATGATATCCCCCTCGAACGCCGGGTTCAGCCGAGTCCCATCACCGACGCCGACGCCGCTCTGCGTCCTCCCGCAACAGTCGATGTGCTCGACGTGAAAGATGATGTCTCGTCGGCGAAGATTCTTGCCTTCGAAGGTGTCGTACGTCGATCGCTGAAACCCGACGCCGAGGCTGCCACGCTCGCGGCCGATCGTCAACGCCCGTTCGGCGAAGAGGGGGCCGAAACTCTCACTGCTGCGGCTGAATGTGCCGAGCGACGGGTTGAACGTATAGGTGAAGCCGCCCGACGACGTGCCAACCGGAAACGTCGCCAGCAACGTCACGAGCTGCTGGTTGAATTGCTGGGGTGTCTGCAGCTGATCGACGCCCGGCTTGAAATGAGCCGCGTGGCTGGGAAATTCCGGCGTGGATGCCGGCGTGACGACAATCGTGTTGCCGAAAAGAGTCGGCAGAACCTCCGAGACCGGGACGCGACCCTGACAAAACAGCGGACTCGGGGTGAGCAAAGCGATTCCAGCCGCCAGCACGGCCACTACGCGGTTCCACTGATGCGGCACGACGTTCCTCCGGTCGCTCAGCATTGTCGAACCCTGTAGCGATGTCAATTGCTTGGCTTGCCAACCATCGCTCGCTCACAGATGGAGGCGAGCGGGGGTTGGTGGACCAGATTTGTCCCAGATGGAACCGCGTGGCGGCCTGGCTCAGGGACGCGGAGCGATTCTCAGCGGCGGCTTGAGCGCCTTGCGGTAGGGGCGATCAGCCATAAACCGTTGATGCTGAAATGACTCGTCGGAATCTCAGAGCTGGTGCTGACGGTCCGCGCCCGCGAATTACCCATGAGCTGATGGCTTTTGACCGGAGGGAGCGCACGAGCCATACAGCTTGTCTACGTCCGTAGCGCGAGGGCCCTGCTT
>JACDCA010000707.1 GCA_013694635.1 Acidobacteriota bacterium
ATTGCATCCGACGGCCAGGGCGTCGCCACAGTCACCGGGTTGACGCCGGGTCGCTACGCACTCGATGTGAGTTTTCCGGGCTTCGAGACGCTGTCGATTCCGGACCTACGCGTGCGCGGGGGGGAAAACCGGCGCGACGCGGTACTGAAGATCCAGAAGCTGGACGAAACGGTCTCGGTCGGTCGTGACAAGTCGACCGTCGCATCCGATCCAAACAACGACCGTTTCAACACGGTCCTGTCGAAAGAGCAGATCAACGCGCTGCCGGATGATCCTGACGAAATGGAACGGATCCTCAAGGAGATGGCGGGCCCGGGGGCGGCGATCCGCGTCGATGGCTTCCGCGGCGGCAAGCTTCCCCCGAAGTCGCAGATCCGTTCGGTCCGCTTCTCGCGGGACGCGTACGCCGCTGAGCACCACATGGCCGGCATGGTCTTCGTCGACATCGTCACCCAACCCGGTCTCGGACCGATGCGTGGCAGCATGGATTTTCTGTTCCGGGATGATTCGCTGAACGCGCGTAACGCATTCCAGACGGAAAAGGGACCGGAACAGACGCAGCAGTACACCTTCAATCTGAGCGGGACGCTCCGAAAGGAACGGACGTCGTTCTCTCTGTCGGCGACCGGCGCGTCGCTCTACGACTCGGCCAACGTGTTCGCGGACACAGTGACCGGCCTGCGATCGAATGCCGTGCGTCGTCCTTCCGATCGCATCAATTTCAACGGCCGCCTGGATCATGCGCTCAACACGTCGCACACGCTGCGAGCGAACCTTCAGCAGAACCGCAACGAGCAGGACAATCTGGGCGTCGGCGGATTTGACCTCGACGAGCGTGCCTTCGCGCGCACCAGCGACGATTCGCTGCTGCGGCTGTCGGAGAGCGGTCCCTGGAGGAAGAACCTGTTCGGCGAATCGCGCCTCCAGGTGAGGCGACAGACGACAGTTTCGGCGTCGGTGCGGGAGGCAGCGACCGTCCGCGTGCTGGATACCTTTACGGCCGGCGGCGCACAGCAGGCTGGCGGGCGTGAGTCGACGGACATCGAATGGGCCACGAACCTTGACTGGGCCCGGGGGAAGCATGCGATCCGCTTCGGGACTCTGATCGAGGGAGGTTGGTACGACAGCGATAACCGCACCAACTACCTGGGCACGTTCACGTTCGCAAGCCGTGAAGACTTCGATGCCGGGCGTCCGTCCACATACTCGCAGCGGATCGGCGATCCGCGAGTCAAGTATTCGCACTGGCAGGCCGGTGTATTCATCCAGGACGACTGGCGCGTGCGCTCAAATCTGACGCTCAGCGCCGGCGTGCGGCAGGAATTGCAGACGCATCTCGACGACGGGCTGAACATCTCGCCACGGGCAGGGTTCACCTGGTCTCCGTTCAAGCACGGGAAGACCACCGTTCGGGGTGGCGGCGGGATCTTCTATGAGTGGCTGGATCCGGATACATATGAACAGACGCTCCGAGTCGACGGCGTCCGCCAGCGCGATCTCGTCATCACCAACCCGGGCTATCCGGATCCGTTTGCCGGCGGCGCATCGCAACAGATCCTGCCGGCGAGCAGGTTGAGGCTGGCGGACGATCTCGTGATGCCCCGGCGCGTAATGGGTAACGTCGGCATCAGCCACCAGTTCACGCCGACCTTCGGCACCAACGCGAGCTACAGCCGTTCGCGCGGATACGACCGGCTCCGCGGCCGCAACATCAATGCGCCATTGAACGGACTTCGGCCGGATCCGACGGTCGGAAATCTGACGCAGGTGGAGTCGACCGCGTCGATGCGCGGCGACGTGGTCAGCGCCGGCGTGAGCTACAACATTCCCGCCCGGAGGATGTTCCTGTTCGCCAACTATGCGTGGCTGAACCAGAGAAGCGACGCCGATGGCGCGTTCGGTCTCCCGGCGAACAGCTACGACCTCGGCGCGGAGTGGGGACCGATCGCAGGCGTGCCTCGCCACAACTTCAGTGCGATGTTCACTTCGCCGGTCACAAAGAGCGTCCGGCTGAGCGTCGGCGCCTCACGACGGTCGGGCACGCCCTACAACGTCACGACGGGGCGCGATGACAACGGCGACACGGTGTTCAACGACCGCCCTGCCGGTGTCGGCCGCAACAGCCAGCGCGGCGAGGCGACGTGGGACGTCAATACACGCGTCAGCTACGCCTTCGGGTTCGGGCAGAGGAAGCCCACCGATGGCGGCCCGGCGGGTGGGCCGGTGGTGGTGATGCACCGTGTTGGCGGGCCTGGGGGCGGCAGCAGCGACATCGCCGGCGCCTTCGGCGGCGGCGCCGAGGACAAACGCATCCGCTTCGAGCTGTTCGCGTCGGCGTCGAACCTGTTCAACGCCGTCAACCAGGTGGGCTACTCGGGAGTGATGACGTCGCCGTTCTTCGGGCAGGCAACGGCAGCCATGCCGGGGCGAAAAATTGACGTTGGGGTCAGAGTGGGATTCTAGAGAACGGGCCGACGGCTTTGTCACCAAGCCACAAAGTTGGATTGTCTTTTCTTTGTGCTCTTAGGGGTCTTCGTGGGCTTTGTGTGTGAGCCGTTGGCCGTGACGCTGCGGGGCATACACTCGATCAACGACGAGAAAGTACGGCAGCGCAAGCGCCGCAAGACCGGCAGCGACGCCGAACGCCGTCGCAAATCCGAATCGCTGAATCAGCCAGCCCATGATGGTCGAGCCGGTGCCGATTCCCATATCGAAGGCCGCGAGGAGGGCGCCGAACGCGGCTCCCCGGCGGTTGGCGCCGACGCCCTGCATCACGTATCCCACGTAGCTGGGGTACGCAGTCCCGAAACCAACACCAAAGATGACGGCCGACAGCAGCAACCAGCCGCGCGTGCCGCCAAACGCCAGGCACGCCATCCCGCCCGCGATCAGCACGAGGCACGGAATGAAGATCCGCTTGTAGCCCCATACGTCGCCGAGGCGGCCGAAGACCGGGCGCGTGCACAGGATCACGACCGCGAGTGCGGTGAGGTAGAGAGACCGGGGCTCGACACCGTTCGCGTCGGCGTACATGGCACTGAAGCTGGTGATCCCGCCATAGCCGAACGAATACAGCGCCAAGGTTCCCGAGATGACGAGCACCCGCCATTCGAGAATTCCGCTCGGTGATTCCACGCTCGGCTCCCGCTTATGTTCGGTGAGCGTCCAGGCGATTGCCGCCATCGCCAGATTGAGCGCCGCGGTCGCGATACAGAGCCAGACCCAGCCCTTGGCGTAGATCCAGAAGCCGACCGGTGGCGCAACCGCAACCCCCGCCAGCGTCGCGATGCCCGAGTACCCGAAGCCTTCGGCGCGGCGGCTCTCCGGCACAAGACTCGCCATGTACGCGGCGGACGCGGACAGAAGTCCCGACCAGAAGACACCGTGCAGCAGCACGAGCCCGAGCAGGACCCGAATGTCCGTGATCACGGCGTACGCGAGAGAGAAACCGACCAGCGCCAGACTGCATCCCATCAACACTCGCCGCAGGCCGACGCGGTCCGCGAACGCGCCGGTCAACGGCGCCGAGAGCGCTGAAGAGTACGTCAGGAAGCCCAGGAACAAGCCCGACGCGAATGTCGAGCCTCCAAGATCGATGATGTGATACGGCGCGGTTGGAAGAAGCTGGAAGGCCGAAAGAAAGACCGTGAAACTGAAGCCGCATATCACAAAGAAGCGCGGCGTGAACAAACGATCTGGCACTGATCGATCGTACCAGATCGGTCACGACGGGCTACTCGGTCTTCAACGCGACGACAGGATCCACACGCGTGGCGCGCAGCGCCGGAACAAGACTCGCGAGAATCGCGACGACCGCAAGCACGAGGCCGACGGCGGCGAACGTCAGCGGATCGCCCGGCCGGACGCCATGGAGCATGTCGCGCATCAGCGTGGACGTCCATATCGCGACGGCAATGCCGATCACGACCCCGGTCATGGTGAGGACGATCCCCTGCCCGAGCACCATACGCAGCACCTGCAGTCGCCCGGCGCCAATGGCGACGCGAATGGCGATTTCACGCGTCCGGCGGCTGACGACGTAGGAAAGGACGCCGTAGATGCCGATCGCCGACAGCACCACCGCCAGCAATGCGAAGACGAGCAGGAGCATTCCGGTGAAGCGCGGCGTCGAGAGCGTCGCGCCGACGACGTCCGCCATCGCGCGGACGTCCGCGACCGGGAGAGTCGGATCGAGCTTGCGGATCTCCTGCCGCTCCGGTCCGGCGAGTGCCGTCGGATCCCCGGCGGTTTTCACAACCAGCGTCATGCTGCGAATGGCATTGCCGACCGACTTGTGCCACTGCGTGTGCGGCACGTAGAACTTCTCCTTCACGACG
>JACDCA010000741.1 GCA_013694635.1 Acidobacteriota bacterium
GACCAGCACGACTTGCCGGGCGGCAGCGAGCACCGGGAGAGTGAGCGTCAGCCGCCGAGGCGGCGGCTTCGGCGAGTCGACAATCGCGGCCACCCAACGCCGCTGTTCGTCCAGGAGCGGATGGTCCGGGAAAAGGGAACACACGTGGCCATCCGGCCCCATGCCCAGCAACGCGCAATCCAGAACCGGCGGTGAGCCGAGCACACGCACGAGTTGCTCGGCATAGGCGTCGGCTGCGCCCTCCAGGTCGGTCGTGTCCGCCGGCATCCGATGAATCCTGGTCGCCGGCACTGCCGCCGGCCGCAGCCACAGCCGTTCGGCCGCTGCGTAATTCGACTCCGGATCCGACGGAGGCACCCCGCGTTCATCGCCCCAGAAAAACGCAACCCGACTCCATTCGACCTGAGCTCGAGCGAGGTGCGGGAAGAACGTCGTCGCAACGGATCCCCCGGGCAGCGCCACCGCGAACAGTCTCCGCTCGGCGATCGCACGCCGCGCGGTCTCCGTAAACCGCACGGCGAACGTCTGCGCCAGACTCTCCGCAGTATCGATGATTGTCTCGGGTGTCATCGCATGCCGGTGCAGTGCGCCCGAGATCCTAGCAGAGACTGAGGGGGGACAGCTGTCATTGAGTGTCCCTAGGAGTCTGCGCGGCAGAAACGCGCGGGGTGACTGGTAGGTATTAGTAGGTATGCCGACGACGTTTCGTCCGTGCGCGCCCGATCAGTCATTGCTGTTCCCGCCGTCTCCACGCGACTGGCTCCCCGAAGGCCATTTGGCGTTCTTTATCGCCGACACGGTCGCCGCATTGAACCTCGCGTCATTCTACGCAGCCTACGAGGGAGATGGGCGGCGCAATTCACCGTTCGATCCGCAGATGATGGTGACGGTGCTGCTGTACGCGTATGCCACGGGAACGTTTTCGTCGCGTCGGATCGCGAGAAAACTGGAAGAGGACGTGGCATATCGGGTGTTAGCGGCCGGCAACTGTCCAGCGCATCGGACCATCGCCGAGTTCCGGCAGCAGCACCTCGCGGCTTTTGAGGCGTTGTTCGTGCAAGTCGTACAAATCGCCCGCGAAGCAGGAGTCCTCCGGCTCGGTGCACTGGCGGTCGATGGGTCGAAGGTGAAGGCCAATGCCAGCAAGCACAAGGCGATGAGTTACGGCCGGATGTGCCACGAAGACCAGCGATTGCGCGACGAGATCGCGGCGCTGATGACCCAGGCGGAGGCGGTCGATGCGGCAGAGGATGCCGAGCACGGGCCTGTCGTCCGGGGCGACGAGCTGCCGGCCGAGTTGCAGCGACGTGAGACGCGGCTCGCGAAGATCGCGGCGGCGAAAGCACGGCTCGAAGCGCGGCAAGCGGAAGAGGATCGGCAGAAGGGACGCACGCCAGACGATGGCCGCAAGAGTCGGCGCCGCCCCTTTGCACGGGATTTCGGCGTGCCGCCCGATGACGCGCAGGACAATTTCACCGACCCCGAGAGTCGGATCATGAAGACGTCGCAGGGCTTCGACCAGTGCTACAACGGCCAGATCGCGGTGGATGAAGCCACGCAGCTGATCGTCGCGACGGGACTGACGAACTGCGCCGCCGACCAGGGCCAATTGGTGCCGGTGATCACCACGGCTCACGCCACGCTGGGCGGCGCGCCCCCCGAAGTGCTGGCCGATGCCGGGTATCGTGACGAGGCCACCTTTCAGACGCTCGAGACGCAGCAGATCACCGCCTTTATCTCGCTGGGACGCGAGGGAAAGCCGGACGTGACGCCGAATCCCGCGCAGGAGGCGACGCAGCGCATGGCAGCGCGACTCACGAGCGAGACGGGACGCGCGCGTTACCGACGGCGCAAGGCGATCGTCGAACCCGTCATCGGTTGGATCAAAGAAGTACTCGGCTTCCGCCGCTTCAGTCTGCGCGGCGTGGCGAAGGCACGCGGCGAGTGGAACGTCATCTGTCTGGCCGTCAACTTGAAGCGCTTACATCGGATCGCGACAGCCTGAAACAACTTGCGAGTAGCGGGATACCGCCGGCGCCGATATCCTGGCGTGGATCAGACTGATTCAAGTCGCCGCGGGTGCGACCGTCGGCAGGAAGGGCATATCGCAGCAATCACGACGTTTCTGCCGCGCGCGCTCCTAGGGGATGCGGTCCCTGGACCTGAACAACGCCTGGTACCCGAACAGCAGTGCGGTGCCCGCGAAGACTACCACCAGTGACGCCAGGTGCGCGACGGAAAACACGCCGATGACGCGCTGGTTCACGCGAATGAACTCGATCGCGAATCGAAGCGTGCCCGCCACCAGCAGATAGCGCCCAAGGACGACGGCGTCCTGGACACCGTCTTGGCGCCACCGGATCAGCAGCCACCCGAGGATACCCAAAGCGGCAGCTTCGTAGAGCTGCGTGGGATGAACAGTTACCGTCGTCGGCGGCAGTCCCTCGGGGAACGCAACGGCCCAGGAAAGATCCGTTGGCCTCCCGTAGTCGTCGCCGACGAGGAAGCAGCCGATTCGGCCGATCAGATGTCCGAAGGCGAGCCCTGGGGTAGCTGCAGCGAGCGTCGGCACGACGGGCCACCCTCGCAGCAGGATGTAGGCGAGTCCGGCACCGACACCGCCAATGAGGCCGCCGTACCAGCTCAAGCCTCCACGCGCGAACAGCAGCTC
>JACDCA010000758.1 GCA_013694635.1 Acidobacteriota bacterium
GCGCGACTTCCCTGCAGGCGACACGCTCTCCCTCTATGCCGAGGTGTATGACAACAAGGCCGGGACGCCGCATGCAGTCGAAATCAAGACGACGGTGACGGCTGACGATGGGAAGGTGGTCTTTTCCGCGGCCGACCGGCGTCGGACCGAGGAGATCAATGCGACGAGCGGCGGCTTCGGGCACGCGGTGAAGATTCCGCTCGCCGACTATCGCCCCGGGCGCTACGTGCTGCGCGTGGAGGCCCGCGCGCTGATCTCGGACGGGGCCTCAGCCGCGCGCGAGCTGGAGTTCAGAGTTCGATGAGCGGAATCGACCAGGACGTGAGCGCCACATCGGCGACCGGGCTCGAGCCGCAGTTCGCGGCGGCGCTGGCCTATCTCGCCGGGCCGTTCTCCGGCGCCGTCATTCTCATTGCGGAGCGCACCAATCGCTTCGTGCTGTTCCACGCATGGCAGGCGATCATCGGCCTTGGCGGCCTGGGGCTGCTCGCTATTACGCTGCTCGTTCTGGCGTTCCTGGGGCTGTTTCTCTCCCCGTTCGCCTTCACCGCGCTCTACTGGCTTGCCGCGCTCACCACCCTCACGTGGGTCGTCGTCTGGGCGATCTGCCTCGTGAAAGCATTCGGCGGCACGGCCTGGCGACTGCCCGTGGCGGGCAAGTACGCCGAAGCGCGCGCGCTCAAGATCACTTCATCGCCTTGACCGCCTTCGCGTCGATCTTCCCGTTGGCGTGCGAGAAAATCACCTGGTTCTGTTTCATCTGCGCGTTGTACGGCGAGACCAGCGTGATCTCGACGATCTCCCCCGGCCGGATCGGGGCCTTTGTGTGCGCATACGGCGCGCCGGAGACGACCTTGGCGTTCTTGTCGTACCAGTATTCGTCGGCCTTGAGCAGATTGATCGACCCTTTCGACGTGTTCCGCACCTTGTAGACCGTCACCATGTCCTTGCCGACGCGCTTGGGCGCCATCTGCATGACTTCGATCGTGGCGACGCCTTTTACGGGCGGAACAAACTTCGCCTTCTGAACAGGGGGCGGGGCCTGTGCGGTTGCCATCGATGCGGACAGGACGAACGCAGCTGCTGAGAGGATCGCGACATGTCTCATTGGGACCTCCAGGAAAGCTCTCAGCTATCAGCTCACAGCTAGCAGCGCTGAGCGCGCGGCCCTGCTGACAGCTGAGGGCTGACAGCTCTTTTCTACATCTCGCCGTTCCAGTCTTCAGGTTCCGGCTGAGTTGATCTGAAGATCTCGAGGTGCCACTTACCGCCGCCCCATGGCTCGATGACTTCGCCGAGGACGACATCGACGAGGATCTCGGCAAACGACCGCCCCTCGGTATCTCCGTCGAGATGATACGCCTCTTCGTCCCAGCCGAAGCTGGGATACAGCACCATCGTCAGAAAAAGATCGTAGCCGTCGTCCACGACGATGAGCTGACCGCAGGGGCGCTTGGTCGTCGAGTGATAGATGAGGTATTTCTCGGCGCTGTGGGCGCGGATGTACCGCTTCAGGGCGAACTCCCCGGCGACGATCTCCTCGACCGCGATCTTCTTGTCCCAGCAGTCGCGGCAGTAGCGCTCGTCCCCCTTGGGTTCCGAGATCTCCTTCGCACCGCAGAGGGCGCACCGTGCCTGGGCTATCGATGATTTCCGGGACATCCGTTCCGATCCTACACCGTGGTGGTCTGATCCGCGGTCGGACGGTAGAGTTCCTCCGCGTACGCCTTGACCATGCGCCGCGCGCAGAAACGCGGCGTGACCGTACTGATGGCCTGCCGGACGACGGCCAGCCAGCGGTGGGGCATCCCGTGCTTGTCGCGCTCGTGGAAGCGGGGCACCACGTCGTTTTCGAGCAGCGCGTACAGCGCGTCGGCGTCGGCCGCGTCAACCAGGTCCGGGTCGGACGGCTGCTCCCTCGGTTCGATGAGCCACCCGTTGTCGCCGGTGTAGCCTTCCGCCCACCACCCGTCGCCGATGCTGAGATGCGGCACGCCGTTGACCGAGGCCTTCATCCCGCTCGTGCCACTGGCTTCCATCGGTTTGCGCGGCGTGTTGAGCCACACGTCGCATCCCTGGACGAGAAAGTGCGCGACGTGGAGGTCGTAGTCGTCCACGAACGCGACGCGCCCCGCGAACTTCGGATCGATCGCCCGCCGGTAGACCTGCTGGAGATGGTGTTTTCCAAGTTCGTCCGCGGGATGCGCCTTGCCGGCGAACACGATCTGGACGGGGCGCCGCGCAGCGTTCAGGATGGATAGCAGCCGGTCCGGATTCTGGAAGATCAGCTCCGGGCGTTTGTAGCCGGTAAAGCGGCGTGCGAAGCCGATTGTCAGCGCCGAAGGATCGAGCAGCGTCCCCGCGCCGACGACACGCGCGGCATTCACCTGTTCGTCTCTCCATCGACGACGCGCGCGCTCGCGGATGAAGGTGAACAAATACTCGCGAAGGGCAAGGCGTGCGTTCCAGAGCTCCTCGTCGGGGATCTCGTGAACTTTGTCCCACAACGCTTCGTCGTCCTGCCGCTCACGCCAGTCGGGACCGAGGTAGCGGTCGAACAGCCGCATCATTTCCCACGACAGCCAGGTGGGTACGTGAACGCCGTTGGTGATCGCGCGCACCGGGCGTTTGTCTTCCGAGACGCCGGGCCAGATCGGCCCCCACATCCGCCGGGTGACCTCGCCGTGGAGCTGGCTGACCGCGTTGACGGACCCTGCGGTCCGCAGCGCGAGCGCCGTCATGTTGAAGAGAGGGCCGCTCCCGTTGTCGTAGTGCCCGAGCGCCAGGAATGCCTCGCGATGGTCGCCGAGGGTACCCCACGCGCCGGCGAGATGCGTTTCCACCAGACTGAACGGGAAGGCATCGTGGCCGGCGGACACCGGCGTGTGCGTGGTGAACACCGTCGTGCGGCGGACTTCCTGCAGCGCGTCGTCAAAGGAGTGGCCTTCCTCGATCATGTCGCGGATGCGCTGCAGCACGACGAAGGCGGCGTGCCCTTCGTTGAGGTGCCACGTCGTCGGCAATGTCCCCAGCGCCTTGAGCGCGCGAACGCCCCCCACGCCGAGAATGATTTCCTGCTGGATGCGGGTCTCGCGATCGCCACCGTAGAGACGCGCCGAGAGCTCGCGGTCCCAGGGCGCGTTCTCTTCGAGATCGGTATCGAGGAGATAGAGCTTCACCCGTCCGAGCCGCACGTGCCACACCGAGACGAGAACGCTGCGATTGCCGAGCGGCACCGCGATGTTGCAGGGCTGCCCGTCCGGCGTGACGGCACGCTCGACCGGCGCGTCGGCCCAGTTCAGGCGTTCGTACGACTCCTGCTGCCAGCCTTCCGACGAGATGATCTGGTGAAAGTACCCCTGCGGATACATGAAGCCGACACCCACGAGCGGAATGCCGAGATCGCTCGCCTCCTTGCAGTGGTCACCGGCCAGGACGCCGAGCCCGCCGGCGTAGATGGGAAGCGACTGGTGCAGCGCGAACTCCGCAGAGAAATAGGCAATCGGGCCGTGCGCCTCCGGATAGCGCCGGTGCCACCACGTGTCGCGCGCCTTGCGGGCGGCGTCCAGCGACGCGACGGCCGAGTCGTATGTCGCCAGGAACTTCGCGTCCGCCGCGGCCTGGTTCAGCATCTCCTGCGACACGAGACGCAGCATCAACACCGGGTTGTGCGCCGTCTGCTGCCAGAGCGGGTAATCGAGCCTGCGGAACAGTTCGCGTGCCTGGGTGTTCCACGTCCACCACAGGTCGCTGGCGATCTCAGGCAGCCGCTTGATGCGTTCGGGAGTCATCATTCAGCGTTCATAGTTCATAGTTCTGCTTTTCCTCACAGGCTCCGGTCAGTTGCGCGAAGCGCGTGAGATCGATATTGCCGCCTGAAACTACCGCGACAACCTTCTTGTGGCCTCGCGCGGCAAATTCCGGCGACAGCGCCGCGGCGACGGCACAGGCCGCGGCCCCCTCCATGATGACGTGAACACGATCGGCCACCAGCCGCATCGCGCGGGCCGCATCGTCCAGCGGTACGACCAGTGATGTCTCGACCATGTCCTTCAGCAGCGGCCACATCGTCGGCAGCACCGATCGTCCGCCGGCGCCGTCGACGAACGACGATGTCCAGCCTTCGAACGCGCTCGCGCGCCCGGCTTTGAATGACGCGGCGAGTGGCGCCGCGGTTTCCGGTTCGGCGGCGTAAGTCTTCACGTCCGGTTTCAGTTCGCGAAACCCGGCGGCGATGCCCGCGAGCAGCCCGCCCCCGCCGAGCGGCGCGATGACCGCATCCACATCCGGCGCGTCTTCGAGGATCTCCAGCGCGATGGTTCCGTTCCCGCTGATGAACGCGTCGTTGTCGAACGGATGCACGAAATACCCGTGCATCCTGTCG
>JACDCA010000761.1 GCA_013694635.1 Acidobacteriota bacterium
ACCGGGGGCGCCGTCACGGCCTCTCCCGAGGAAGAAAAGCTGGTCGACTTCGTCGATGCGGTCATGGAAGACACGCAGCAGACGTGGGAAAAGCTGCTCGGCGGCCAGTACCAGCGCACCCGGGCGGTCCTGTTTCGCGATGCGGTGCAGTCGACTTGTGGTCTGGCGCAGTCGGCCGTGGGGCCGTTCTATTGTCGTGCCGACCGCAAGGTTTACCTCGATCTGAGCTTCTTCAACGAACTGCACAACCGCTTCCGCGCGCCTGGCGACTTCGCGCAGGCCTACGTACTCGCGCATGAAGTCGGGCACCACGTTCAGACGCTGACCGGAGTAGAAGGACGCGTTCGCCAGCAGCAATCCGGCGACCCGCGGGCGCGCAACGAGCTCTCGGTCCGCATGGAGCTTCAGGCCGACTGCTATGCCGGCGTCTGGGGGCATAGCGCCGCGCAGGAGGGTCGCGCGCAGCAGGGCAAGGTGGAGCTCGATCCCGACGATCTCGAAGAGGGGCTACGGGCGGCTTCGGCCATCGGCGATGACACCATCCAGAAGCGTTCGACCGGTCACGTCATGCCGGACAAGTTCACCCACGGCACATCGGCGCAGCGTGTCGAATGGTTCCGGCGCGGGTTCGACAGCGGCGATCCGCGCACCTGCAACACGTTCCAATAATTTTTGTCAGGAGTTTGACCATGCGAAAGCCATTTCCTTCGCTCCTCATTCTGACGGTTCTGCTGACGCCCGCGGCAGCGGTCGCAGGGCAGCAGGACCGGCCTCGCGGAGGCGCGCTCGACCGCGCGCAGCGCGAGCAGGCCCGCTTCCGCTCGTTCGATGTGAACAACGACGGGATCATCACGCAACGCGAGTGGCGCGGCGGCGCCGTCGCGTTCCGCCAGCTCGACACCGACGGCGACAGGGAGTTGGCGGGCCGCGAGATCTGGTTCCGACTGCCGGAGGATCCGTCCACGTATACCGAGGAAAACCAGCGTCATCAGGATCTGATTGAGGCGTTCTATCGTGCGGACCGCAATCGCGACAGCCTGCTCGGGATCGCCGAATGGTGGGACCAGCGCGACCTGTTCAACCGCGTTGACATCAATCGCGACAACGTTCTGACCCTCGGAGAGTTCTTGTACACCGAGCAGGCAATCGATCTCCCGACCGGCACGGCCGGCGACAGGCGTCCTCCAGAGTCGCGTGCCTATCAGAGCGGGTATCAGCGCGGCCTGTCGGAAGGGCGTGAGGCTGGAAAAGAAGACAAGACGGTGCGCAAGCAATGGGACCTCGAAGGGCAGCGCGAGCTCGAGCAGGCGGATTCTGGTTATATGAACGACGTCGGCCGTCGTGACGAATACCAGGCCGGCTACCGTGCCGGCTTCCGCCTCGGGTACAAACAGGGATTTGGGCCCAGGTAGGCTTCCAGCTTCCAGCTTCCGGCTTCCGGCTTCCGGCTTCCAGCTTGATACTGGGAGCTGGCAGCTGGAAGCTGGCAGGTGGAAACTGGTACGATCGCAGCCGAATGTCGCGATCGCCTGCGATCGGCCGCTCCGTGCCTCGTCGGGAAGGCCGCGCCAAGGTCACCGGGCAGGCGCGGTACGTCGATGACCTGACGCTCCCCGGGATGGTGTTCGGGATCACCGTCCGAAGCAACGTCTCGCGGGGGGTCATTCGCAGTGTTGAATTCGGCGACGGCATCCCCTGGGACGACATCACCATCGTCACCGCGTCCGACATTCCCGGCAAGAACGCCGTTCTCCTGATCACCGACGACCAGCCCTACCTCGCCGACACCACGATCAACCACGCTGAGGAGCCGGTTCTCCTGCTGGCTCACGCAGATCGCCAGCTGCTCGAGGAGGCACGCAGGCGAATCACGATCCATGTGGATGGCCTGCCGTCCGTTTATACGATGGACGAATCGCTGGAGGAGCGGGAAGTCATCTGGGGCAAGGACAACATCTTCAAGTCGTACCGAGTCGGACGCGGGAACGTGGACGATGCGTGGGTAGCGGCGGCGGTGATCGTCGAAGGGGAGTACGAGACCCACGCGCAGGAACAGCTGTATATCGAGCCCAACGGGATGCTGGCGATCGCCGATCCCGCCACGGGAGTCACAGTCTGGGGATCACTCCAGTGTCCGTACTACGTCCACAAGGCACTGGCGGCGTTGTTCGCGCTGCCGGCCGAAAAGATCCGTGTGGTGCAGATGGAAACGGGCGGAGGCTTCGGCGGCAAAGAGGAGTACCCGTCGATCATTGCCGGCCACGCGGCGCTGCTCGCGTGGAAGTCTGGCCGCCCCGTCAAACTGATCTACGACCGCGCCGAAGACATGGTGGCGACCACCAAGCGGCATCCGTCGCGCACGCGCCACCGCACGGCAATAGACGCGGACGGCAAACTGCTCGCGATGGACATCGACTTCACGATCGACGGTGGTGCGTACTCCACGCTCTCGCCCGTAGTCCTCTCCCGCGGAACGATCCACGCATCCGGACCCTACTTCTGCCCGAACATCCGCGTCCGCGGCCGCGCCGTGGCGACGAACGTTCCACCGCACGGTGCATTCCGCGGTTTCGGGGCGCCGCAAAGCATCTTTGCCCTCGAGCGGCAGATGGACCGCGTTGCCGAGGCGGCGGGCCTCTCGCCTGACGAATTTCGCCGGCGCAATTTCATTCAGCCGGGCCAGACGAGCGCCGTCGGCCAGGTGATGCGCGATCCGGTGGACATGGGTGCGATCCTGGACCGCGCGCTCGCGCTGTCGAATTATCACGAGAAGCGCGCCGCGTTTGCCGAGGGGAACGCCGTTGCCCGGACCTCGGCAAGACAAGGCGGGGTCCTAAAAGGCATCGGGTTCGCCACTTTCATGCACGGTGCGGGCTTCACCGGGTCCGGCGAAGACATGCTCGCGTCGATCGCGACGGTCGAAGTCACACGCGAAGGGCGCGTGCGGGTGCTGACCGCCAGCACCGAGATCGGGCAGGGCACGAACACGATCTTCTCGCAGATTGCGGGCGATGCCGTCGGCATCTCCCCCGCGCTGGTGGACGTGGCGCAGCCGGACACGTCGATTGTGCCCGACAGCGGTCCGACCGTTGCCTCACGCACCTGCA
>JACDCA010000771.1 GCA_013694635.1 Acidobacteriota bacterium
CTGCTCAGTGGCCCGCGCTTGAGGCCCGATCCATAGACGCGCCGCATCTCGTAATCGCTTTCGATCGTGCGCGACGCGTCGAAGTACGCTCGGCGCGTCGCGTCATTGGTGACGAGGCGATCGCCGGACTCGATGAGCAACGACGCCAGCTCGTAGTCGGACGAGATGTCACGGCCCGCCTGTTCGAGCGCCTGGCGGACGGTGCTTGCGTCGAGACTCATCGTGAACAGCTCCGTGAAGTAGCGCCGCTTTCCCCAGCCTCCGTCGATCCGCGTGATCTCCGCCAGCAATCCCTGCGCTCCGTGCGCCTTGAAAATGCGCGCGGCGCGCGCCTTGGCGCCGACGCCGCTTTGACGGATGAATCGCGGCAGCATCTGGGAGAGCCACTGACGCCCTTCGGTGTCGAAGGGGCGCTCCGCCGAGCCGACCCAGAACCGCCGCCTGATGTTGCCGGAGGGATCGGCGCTGAACTCCACCGAGCGTCCGCGGAACCACCCGCCGTCGCTGATCCTGAGCTGCGCGCCCGGAGACATCCGCTTCACGTCCGTATCGTCGTCACTGAACTCGAACTCCCCTTCGTACTTCACCTCGAGCTTTTCGTTATCGTTCGACCAGATCATGGTGCCGCGGCTCTTCTGGCCCGTGCCGGACGTGTCGATCGACAAGCTCGGAGAAGAGGGTGCGGAAGGTGCGGAGGGTGCGGACGGCGCACTCGGGGCGCTCTGGACAGAGAGTGCGGAGGGTGCAGGGAGTGCGGAGGGTGCCGGCGCACTCTGGGCGGTGGCCCCCGCACTCGTCGCTCCCATCGCACTCGTCGCACTCGTCGCACTCGTCGCACTTATCGCATCCGTCGCACCCGTCGCACTTATCGCATCCGTCGCACCCGTCGCACCCGTCGCACTTATCGCATCCGTCGTCGCACCCGTCGTGACGATCGTCGCACCGATGCCGGCGACGAGCACCAGCGCCGTGGCCCCCGCGAGCCAGACCGGGCCGCGACCGGCGTGCGACGTGGGGGCGCCGGTCAGCAGACGGCGGATCCGCTGGAGCAACACGCCCCCGCTGGCGGCCATCACCAGCGGGCCGGCAATGCCGCGATGCTCTTCGAGGTCCGCAAGCGCTCGCGCATAGGCCACGGGATCGCCGCAGAGGCTGACCGCCAGGTCGTCGCAGCAGTTCTCGCGTTCGTCGCGGATGCGGCGCGACAGCCACCATACCGCGGGATGGTAGAAGAGCAGCGTCTCCAGCAATGTCTGCAGCAGGTTCACGAGGTAGTCGTGGCGGCGGATATGCGCGAGCTCGTGCGCGAGGATGGCTTCAATCTGCGTCGTCGAAAGGCCTGCGAGCACGCTCACAGGAAGAAGGATCACCGGCCGGAGCCAGCCGATGACGGTCGGGACGACGACCGCCGACGACTGCAGCAGCCGAACGCTCCGTGAAATGTGGAGCCGCCTGGACAGACGGACGACCATCCCCTGCAGTTCGCGTGACGCGGCGGTCGCGCCGTGGCGCTTCATTCGCTGGACCCACATCCAGCCACCGAGGAGCCGGACGGTCAGCAGCACCACGCCCGCCATCCAGGCGCCGACGAGCATGGGAAGCCACGGCTCGAGACGCGCCGGAACCGAATCAAGTGTTCGACGCGTCTGCGACTGCGACATGGCGATGCGTCCTGAAGCAACAGCAATGCTGGTGTCTCCCTGCAGCGAGGGGACGGATCCTGTTCCCCTGTCGCGGAGAATGTCGGCCGATCGGCCCGCAATGGATGAGAAATGCGCTGAACCGGAAGCGGCCAACGTAGCGCGATACGCCTGCCATCCCGACACGAGCGGCATCGTCGCCATCAGCGAGAGCGCGATGGCCGAGACCACGTAGCGGACGTCTGCCGCGCTGCCCCGCAGCAGCCGGAGCGCAACCGCCGCCAGGACGCCGATCAGCGCCCCCTGCCACGCGAAATGCAGCAACGCCCAGCCAATGGCCTGTGCGGCCGGCGCGCGGAGCAGCGTCTCAATCGCGGTCATCGCCCACCTCCCGTCGCTTGCCCTGTGTTGCCTCTGTGTTTTCCGTGCGGCCCTGCGTCTCCCCTGTGTTTCCGCTCTGGGCGATCAGCTTCCGGATCTCGGTCAGCTCTTCGGAGGATGCCCGACGCGTGGCGAGCGCCTGCATCACGAGCTTGCTCGACGAGCCCCCAAACGCGCGATCGAGGAGGTCACGTACGAGCTGCCGCTGGGTCTGCTCTTCGGTCAGTTTTGCGTGGTAGATGTGTGTCCGGTCGCTCTCGTCGCGCCGAACGAGGCCCTTTTCCGTCATGATCTGGAGCATCTTCAGCGCCGTCGTATACGCCGTCGGGCGCTCGCGCAGCAGCGTGTCGTGCACCTGCCTGACAGTGCTGGCGCCGCGCTCCCACAACACGCGCAGGATGGCGAGCTCGGTATCGGTGGGCCGGGGAACCACTGGTTTCGACATAGCGCGATACTATCTACGAACACCTTCGTATTGTCAACGAAGACTTTCGTAGGGCAGGCGATACACTTGATTTTTTCTGTTTAGAAGGTAAAAGTTCGTCGTCAGAAGCTGGCAGTCGAAGGAGCCCGAATGGATCCAGGAACATACGCACAATTCGATACGTCGGAAGGGTCGTTCACGATCCGTCTTTTCGAGAAAGAGGCGCCCAAAACGGTCGCCAATTTCGTCGCCCTTGCGGAAGGCACGAAGGAATGGCAGGACCCGCAGAGCGGACAGAAGAAGACCGAACCGTTTTACAACGGCGTCGTCTTTCACCGCATCATCGAGGGGTTCATGATCCAGGGGGGCGACCGGCTGGGAACCGGTACGGGCGGACCCGGGTACAAATTCGCCGACGAATTCCATCCATCGCTCCGCCACAAGGGCCCGGGCATCCTCTCGATGGCGAACTCGGGGCCGAACACCAACGGCAGCCAGTTCTTCATCACGCTCGGGCCGACGCCGCACCTCGACAACCGCCATTCCGTGTTCGGAGAGGTCTCCGACGGGCTCGACATCGTGAAGCGGATCGGATCGGTGGCGACGGGGCCCAACGACAGGCCGCGAAAAGAAGTCGTCATCAACGCCGTCACCATCAAGCGAGTGTGAAATGCCGAAGCGCCGCGGCGATGACGCCCGAGCGGCCGGAACGGAGCGGGAGCCACCTTCGCCAAGGCTACGGCGCCCAAGGCGAGTGAAGGCCGCCAGGCGGGGTGCAGGGGGCTGAAGTCGTTGCCGGTGACTGCCTGGACGAGGCATCGCTCGACCGTGCGCTCGTCGGCGTCAGGAG
>JACDCA010000301.1 GCA_013694635.1 Acidobacteriota bacterium
AGAACATGGCGCTCGTGCACGATGCGAAGGGTTGTGTGGTCGTCCACTCCGATGATCCCAACGGGATCCAGCGGCTGAACCAGGAAGCGGCGAAGGGGATGCGCGCGGCGTGGGAAGCGGGGATGAAGGTCGATCGCGCGGACGTCGTCCGCTGGCTGACACTCAACCCGGCGCGCGCGCTCGGCATCGACAAGGTGACTGGTTCCCTCGAACCGGGCAAGAACGCGGACGTCGTGATTTGGTCTGGTGATCCCTTCAGCGTCTATGCGAAGGCCGAGCGCGTCTTCATCGACGGCGCCCTGCAGTACGACCGCTCCGACCCCACGCGCCAACCCCGCCGCGACTTCACGACGGGCCTGAATTCGGGGACTGCCACCTTTTTAAAGGGGACAGGCACCGCGACCCCCTCTATTTCTTCGAAAAATGACCCCGTTAAGGTGCCTGTCCCCATAAAAAAGGTGGCAGTCCCCCTTTCGGCGCCGGCAGGGCCCACTATCGCGCTGACAAATGCACGGATCCTGACGGTGTCAGGGCCGGCGATCGAGCGGGGGACGGTGTTGATCTCGGCCGGGAAGATCGCCGCGATCGGTGCCAACGTGACAGTGCCTGCCGGCGCGACGGTGATCGACGCGGCCGGCAAGATCATCACGCCAGGCTGGATCGAGTCGTCCACCAACATCGGCATCGTCGAAATCGGCCTCTCGGCCGACGGGACGGCGGATCAGATCACGACGGACAAAGACCTGAGCGCCGCGTTCAACGTCGTCGACGCGTTCAACCCCTTCTCCACAGTGATCCCCGTCACGCGCGTGGAAGGCATCACGCGCGCCGTCGTCGCCCCCGGCGGGACGGGGAACGTGATTCTCGGACAGGCCGCAGTGTTCGACCTTGGAGGCGAGCAGGTCCCCGGCAGCATTACCAAGGCGCCGGCGGCAATGTTCGCCGTGCTCGGTGAGGCCGGCGCCGCCCTGGCCGGCGGATCGCGCGCATCCGCGATCCTGCGCCTGCGCGAGGCGCTGCAGGACGCCATCGACTTCAATCTGAATCGCGCCGCATGGAACGCCGCACAGCGCCGCGACTACGCACGCGGACGACTGGACCTCGAGGCCCTCCGTCCCGTCATCCGCGGCGAGATCCCGCTCGCGATCCAGGCGCACCGCGCCAGCGACATGCTCGCGGCGATCCGCCTCGCCGAGGAGTTCAAGCTCAGACTGGTTCTTCTCGGCGCAGCGGAAGGCTGGATGATCGCCCACGAGCTCGCGAGGAAAAATATCCCCGTCGTCGTCAAGCCGCTGACCAATATTCCCTCTTTCGAGGCACTCTCCGCGTCACTCGAGAACGCGGCACGGCTTCAGCAGGCAGGTGTGACACTAGTCCTGTCGTCGTTCGACACGCACAACGCGCGCAACCTTCGGCAGGAAGCAGGGAATGCCGTGTCCTACGGGCTGGATCGCGACGCTGCGCTCCGCGCCGTCACACTGACGCCCGCGCGCGTGTGGGGTATCGCCGACCGCGCCGGATCCCTCGAAATCGGCAAGGACGCCGACCTGGTGGTCTGGTCAGGGGATCCCTTCGAGCCGACCACCGCCGCCGAACGCGTCTTCATCCGTGGACGAGAGATGTCGAAGGACACCCGGCACAAGGCGCTGTTCGAGAGATATCGAACTCTGCCACGCTGACACTGTATGCCCTTGCCACTGGGAACGCGGCTCGGCCCGTACGAAATCGTTGCCTTTCTAGGCGCGGGCGGCATGGGCGAGGTCTATCGCGCGCAGGACGTCCGCCTCAATCGCCACGTCGCCATCAAGATCCTCGCCCCCGGCCTGCAAAGCAATGCTCCGCTTCGAGACCGCTTCGAGCGGGAGGCGAAAGCCGTCGCGGCGCTGTCACATCCACACATCTGCACCCTTCACGACATCGGCCATCAGGACGGTATCGACTTTCTCGTCATGGAGCACCTCGACGGGGAAACGCTGGCCGCACGGCTGGCACGACGTCCGCTGCAGGCGCCCACAGGCACGCCCGCCCCGGCAAGTTCTCCCGCCGATGCGGTGAGAAAAGCGGGAAAACCGTCACACGGCGCTTCGCGATTCGAGCCCTTGCCGGTCGACGAAACGCTGCAGATCGCGACCCAGCTCGCCGACGCGCTCACCGCGGCCCATCGCGCCGGCGTTGTCCATCGCGATCTGAAGCCGGGCAACCTGATGCTGACGAAGCGCGGCGTGGTCGTGCTCGATTTCGGTCTGGCCAAACTGATCTCAACCGAATCTTCGGGCGCCAACGACCAGACCATTACTGACACGCGTCCGTTGACCGGCGCCGGTGCCCTGCTGGGCACGTTGCCCTACATGGCCCCGGAACAACTCGAAGGGCGCGAGGCCGGCGCGCGCACGGACATCTTCGCCTTCGGCGCGATCCTGTTCGAAATGCTCACGGGCCGGCGTGCATTCTCCGGCGACTCGCAGGCGAGTCTGATCGCGGCGATCCTGGAGCGCGAGCCAGCGCCCTTAACAGTCCTGGCACCCGGCACGCCTGCCGCGCTCGATCGATTGGTTCGAAAATGTCTGGCGAAGGATCCAGACGTCCGGTGGCAGAGCGCGAGCGATATCGCCGATGAGCTTCGATGGATAGAAGCCGGCTCCGGTGTCACGGCGGGCGTCACGACTGCCGCTGCGGTTCGCCGCAGTCGTCGCGGATGGTTTGTCGCGGCGGGCGTCGCCGCCCTCGTGCTCGCCGCTGCCGTCACCGCACCCGTGTGGTGGAAGACACAGGGCACGGCGCCCGCGCCTGAGACGACCCACCGGCAAATCACCCATTCTGGAGAAATCGTCATGGCGGCGATGGCGCCCGACGCCAGGATGATCGCGTACGTCACGGGAGACGACGAAAAGGGAATGAGCGTGTTCGTGCGCGACCTGGCGGAGGGGCAGGCCGTCGAGATCCTGCGGCGGCGGCTGGTCACGGATATGAAATGGATGCCGGACGGGTCGCGCGTCGTCGTCGCCGGATTCGACAACGACGTCCGCGGCGCCTGGTCCGTCCCCCGGCTCGGCGGCGACGCCCAGCGACTGCGCGCCGAGGCGAAATTCGATGCGGCCTACGTGACCATCGCACCCGATGGTTCAGCCGTCGCGCTCACCAGCATGGACCGGCACGGCTTCCAGGTCGTCACGTTTGACGGTCAACGGCGAGCCCCGGTAGGCCTCGAAGGTTTTCAATGGCTCTATGATTTCGAGTGGACGGCCGATGATCGCATCGCGTTACTGACCGTAGATTCCGCCGGCGCCTTTATCGTCTGGACCGTCTTGCCGACGGGTCAGGATCTTCGCCGCCTGCACGTCAGCGTCGAGCCACTCGAGGGATTGTGTTCGTCACCTGACGGTCGCGCCCTCTATACGTTCCGGCATCGCAACGAATCCTCGGAAGTCGTGCGTCTGCGCACCGACGCTGGCAACAACGCGGAGGCGGACGTCGTCCTCGGCGGGCTGCCGGTGGCCTACTCCGCAACCGCCCGTCTCGATTGCAGCGTCTCGCGCGATGGACGCCGGCTGCAGTACCTGCGCGGGTCAGCGCAGGCCAACCTCTGGAAGGTCGAGCTCGACAAGGACGGTGCAGTCCCGAGCGCAATCACGCGCGGCACTGCTCTGTTCGCAAACCCATCGATTTCCCCCGACGGACGATGGATCGCAGCTGCCGTTGGCACGGCCGCGAACTCCCACATCGTTCGGCTGCCCGTGACTGGGGGGGAGCCTGTTCGTCTGAGGCCCGGCGGTCCCCCCGTGTGGTCGCCCGACGGCAAGCAGCTCGCATTCGTCGAGACTCAAGGTGGATCGCGACGCGTATGGATCAGCGATCCCGACGGACAGGGAGCCACTCAGGTCTCGGGCGCCGCCCCTTCCAACCCATTTCTGACATGGCTGCCAGACGGACGGATCGCCTGGTCCAAATCCGACGCGACCGATTTCCAGATCGGCTCGCCCAGTGACCCTTCACAGGCGGCGGAAGGCATCCAGGGTGACAAGCCGGTCGGATGGATTCTGGATGCCCGTTTCTCGCCGCGCGGCGACCAGGTGGCCGTCTATTGGAACCGGGATAACCGGCGATCGCTGTGGGTGATCGCCTGGCCCGGACGCCAGGCACGCGAGCTGGCCCGGGATCGATGGCCGATTGCCTGGTCAGCAAACGGCGAGTGGGTGTATTCGCACAACGAGAAACGCGACGTGTTTCGCGTGTCGGTAGCCACCGGCAGATCCGAAGTCGTCGCCCGCTTTCCGACCGGAAGCCTCGAATTCGGCTGCGACATCACGCCCGATCGGAAGACACTGATCTGCGCCGTCCAGGAACAACAGTCCGACGCGTGGCTCGCCGAGCACTTCGATCCGCGGAATCCTCGCGCGCGGTGAATCTATTTCCCCTCCCCGATGCCATAGACGTGCCCGAGTGTGCGGACGATGATGAGCCCGTCGGAAATCGCCGGCGTGCTCATGATCACTTCCTTCATCGAGTTTTTCGCGAGCTGTTCGTACTGCCGTCCGGCGCGGACGACGAAGACGTCGCCATCTTCGTTCGAGAAATAGAGCTTGCCGTCGGCGGCAATCGGTGACGCTGAAAACGACCCGCCGCTGCCGACACGCGCGCGGAAAATCCGCTCGCCGGTGTTCGCGTCGTACGCCGAGAGGACGCCGTCGTTCCCGCACGTATAGAGGATGCCGCGGTAATAGATCGGGGTCGGAATATACGTTCCAGACGTGTTGCTCCAGGCGACGACGTCGCTGGAGGTCTTGTCCTTGGGCAGCGAAATGTCGCCCGACGCGGCCGAACGGACGGCATAAATCGGCCGCACGGGTGGATAACCGCCAGTGATGTAAATCAGTCCATCGCCCACGACCGGTGTAGCGACGGTGACCTCAGAGTTCGGTCCGAGCTTCCACAGCAGCTTTCCCGTCTCGGGATCGTAGGCGCGCACGGTCGGACCGTTGGTCACGATCTGTTTGCCGTCGAACACCGTCGGAGTGCCCCACGAGGAGATCTCCTCCCGGTCCGTCTTCCACAGCTGCTTGCCGGTCTTCACGTCGTACGCGGCAATGAACGAGTTCTTGTGGACGTCCGCCTGCACGATCACCTTGCCGTTGTGGATGATCGGGGAGCTGGAGTGTCCCCACTGATACGTCGGATCGAAGAACCAGCCGCTGTCGAGGACGCCGACGTCGGTCTTCCAGAGCGGCTTTCCGTTCATGTCCCACGCGGCGAGCATCCCGATCGATCCGAAGAGCGCGACGACGCGAGTGCCGTCGGTCACGGGGGTGGAGTTGGCCTGGGTGGATTTCGTGTGCCGTTTTACCTTCGGAATACCGACGTGCGCGACGTTCTCCCACAGAATCTTGCCGTTCGCCTTGTCGAGGCAGAAGATTTTCCACGTGTGCTCCGAGAGATCCTCGACCGGCGCGACGTCACCATAGAGGCCGGTGCGGAACGTCTTGTCCCCCTTACTGCTGATGGCGGTCACGGCAAAAACCTTGCTGCCCCAGACGATCGGACTCGCGGTCGTGAAGCCGGGGATCGGCGTCTTCCAGCGCACGTTCTTCCCATCCTCCACATTCCACTCGGTAATGGCTCCCTGTCCATCGCCATTGCCGGCGGCGTTGTCGCCGCGAAACGCGGGCCACGGCTTGGCCGCGGTGCGCACGGCTGAGGGTGCGGGAACTGACGCGGAGGGTGCTAGGGGTGCTCCAGGAGCTCCAGGTGCTCCAGGTGCTGAAGGTGCTGCAGGTGCGGCCGCCGCGTCGGTCACGCGCGGATAGGACTGCGCGGCCC
>JACDCA010000026.1 GCA_013694635.1 Acidobacteriota bacterium
GTAGTGGCGCTGTTTGCATCGACGGCAACAGCGGCGACAAAGGTGGCGGCCAACGGCGGCTGCTGCCCCTTCTGCAAGTAGAGGCTGGGGGGACGGGCTCACGCCCGTCCTCTTCTTGCGCGCAGCACGTGTAGCCGCACGGAAGGTCTCTGGGGCGTACCCAGGCGCTCCGCCGTCTTCTTCACCGTCTGCACGGTGACCTCGTCGACAGAGAACGTAAGCGTTCTTTCCCATATCGATACCGTAATGCCATACTCGACGCAAGGGTTCATCTCGATCTGTGGCGCACACATTCGCCTGCCCTGACGCGCGCATGCCCTTTCTGATAAGTAATGCACGGTGCGAATCACAGTCGTGCTGCTGCTTTCCGCGATCCTGTCCGTCACGGCCTTTGAGGCACGGCAGCCGGCGGTCGTCACGCTGCGGCGGCTACCTTCCGGGGGGATTCAACCCCAGGCGGTGAGCGACGGCACGGGGCGGATCCATCTCATCTACTTCTCCGGCCTACCGTCCGGCGGCGATCTGTTTTATGTCACGTCGGACGACGATGGGGTGACCCTGGCGAAGCCAATCAGGGTGAACAGCGACGCGGGCACCGCGATCGCAACAGGTACCGTTCGGGGCGGCCAGCTCGCGTTGGGGAAAAACGCCCGCGCGCACGTCACATGGAACGACGCTCGGGGCGCGCAGGTGTTTTACTCGCGCATGAACGCCGCCGGAACTGCGTTCGAGAAACAGCGGGGCCTGATGCAACGCACGTTGAATCTCGACGGTGGAGGTGGCGTTGCGGCTGACGGTGCCGGTAACGTCTATGTCGCGTGGCATGGCAACGACGCGCACGGGTCTTCGCGTGACGAAGCAGGACGCGCCGTCTGGATTGCGAGGTCGAGCGACGAAGGGGCGACATTCGGGCCCGAGGCGCCCGTGTGGACGCAGCCTACCGGCGTGTGCGGCTGTTGCGGCTTGGCATTGCTGGCCGAGGGCCGCACGGTTCATCTGCTCTACCGCTCCGCAACCGCACTCGTCAATCGCGACATCTACTTTCTCTCGTCGCCCGACAGCGCACGGACGTTCAGGGGTGCGAAAATCCACGACTGGCCGATCAACGCGTGCCCGATGACAACCATGGCGTTTGCCCGGGCGGGTGAGCGGCTGCTGGGCGCCTGGGAGACGGAGGGGAAGGTTTACCTGTCGGAACTGACGCCATCGACGTCCAAGGCCGCCAAGCCCGTGGCCCCAGGCATGAACAAGGTTCCGGCGAAGCATCCGCGCATCGCCGTGAACGCGCGCAACGAATCGCTGCTCGTGTGGACCGAAGGCACCGGCTGGTCGCGGGGCGGCTCGCTGGCGTGGCAGCTGTTTGACGGCAAGGGGAACGCTGTGTCGCCGAGCGGCAAGGCGCCCGCTCTTCCCGCCTGGAGCTTCGCGGCAGCGGTCGCGCGACGTGATGGAACGTTCGTGGTTTTTTACTGACGAACGTGACCTCACAGTTGCATTCGTCTGAGCCGCAAGCATCCGCAATCACCGGCACTCCACGCTGGGTGAAACTGTTCGGGATCATCGCGCTCGTCGTGGTGCTTCTCTTTGTCATCTTGCACCTCACCGGCGGCGGCGCTGGCGGGCACCGGCCATAAAAGACCCCCGTACAACAACCCGTGACCATGTCACCCCGCATCCGCAAGTTCGCGCTCACCGCGCATCTCACGTCGTCGGTCAGCTGGCTTGGCGCAGTCGCGGTCTTCCTGGCCCTCGCCGTCCTCGGCCTGACCAGCCGGGATGCTCGGACGGTCCGTGGCGTCTATCTCGTGATGGAGCCGACGGCCTGGCTCATCCTCGTCCCGTTGTCGTTTGCTTCGCTGTTAACTGGCGTGGTCATGTCGCTGGGGACCGCATGGGGCTTGTTCCGGCACTACTGGGTCCTGTTCAAACTCCTGCTCACCGTCTTTGCCACCATCATCCTGCTGATTTACATGGGGACATTCAGACAGATGGCCGGCGTGGCGGCTGACCCGATCGCCGATCTCAGAGTGATCCGGAACCCCTCGCCCGTGCTCCACGCCGTGCTCGCCCTGCTCGTGTTACTGGTGGCCACAGTGCTGGCTGTGTACAAGCCGCAAGGCATCACTGCGTACGGGCGGCGCAAGCAGCGCGAGGAGCGAGATGCGGTTACAGCTGTAGAACACGCTGATTTCAGCTGATCATCTATGCCCGTCATCGTCTCCAGGGTAACGCCTGCTGCGTCCGGGGCTACGGCTTCTCCATATCGACGGGCACTACCGCCACGTCCGAGTGCCCCAGCAGAAGTTCGAATCGCCGCTGCTCCTCGCGCTTGAAGGTCTCCTGGTCCGGAAACAGCCTCTTGATGTGCGGCGAATCGTCGTAGTCGTCGTGCGCGATCACGGAGTTCTTCCAGACGATGGTCACCCGATAATCCCAGCGCCCCTCCTCACCGACGTGGTAGAACGGCGCTTCAGTTTTCATCTGGATAATCCGGCCCTCCTGCATCTGCTGCTTCAGCAAGGGGTGGTGGTTCTTCTTGTAAAGCCGGATGAATTCGTCGGCATATCCCCACTTGACCTTGTAGTAATACTCGACGGCAAAGGGCTTATCCAAAGCCTGTGTCGCCTGTCCGCCGTCAATAGAAGTCGACAGGCAGAGCGCTGCAGCTATCGCGATCGAAAACCGGAAGACTGTTCTTGAATCGAAGGAGTGATAAGTCATTTCCATCGGCGGATTCTATCGGTTATCCGCGTGCCTGTTTACAGCTGCACCCGTCGCAGTCTCAGTGCATTGACAATCACTGACACCGAGCTGAACGTCATGGCCGCACTCGCCCAGATCGGACTGATCAGAATCCCAAGGAACGGATACAGCACGCCCGCGGCCACCGGCACACCGACCGCGTTGTAGACGAAGGCGAGAAAGAGGTTCTGCCTGATGTTCCGCATCGTTGCGCGGCTCAATCGCCGCGCGCGCACGATCGCCCGAAGGTCTCCCTTAACCAGCGTGATACCGGCGCTCTCGATCGCCACGTCGGTGCCGGTGCCCATCGCGATGCCGACCGATGCCTCGGCCAGCGCCGGCGCGTCGTTGATGCCATCCCCCGCCATCGCGACGACACGCCCTTGGCGCTGGAGACGACGGATGACGTCGCGCTTCTGATCGGGCAGGACGTCCGCGATGACCTCGTCGATCTTCAGCGTCGCGGCAACCGCAGCCGCCGTGTGCCTGTTGTCTCCGGTCAGCATGACGAGCCGCAGGCCGTCCGCGTGCAGCAGGCGAATCGCTTCTTCCGTCGAGGGCTTGATGGGATCCGCGACGCCGATCGTTCCCGCAGCCGTGCCGTCCACTGCCAGGAACATGACCGTCTGACCCTCCTGCCGCCGCCGATCGGCATCCCGGGCGAGCGGGCCGACGTCGATCGTGTTCTCCTGCATGAGCGCGGCGTTGCCCAGCAGAATGCGGTGCCCGTCAACCACGCCCACGACGCCCCGACCCGTCAGCGACTCGAAGTCCACGGCAGCGGGGACAGTGAGGCCCCTCTCCCGCGCCCCGGCGACGATGGCCGCCGCGAGCGGATGCTCACTGGCCCGCTCGAGCGCTGCCGCGAATCGCAGGACGTCGTCGTCCGAAAACGGCGCGACCGCGGCAACGTGTGCCAGGCGGGGCTTTCCTTCGGTCAGCGTCCCCGTCTTGTCGACGACGAGCGTGTCGACCTTTTCGAGCCGCTCGAGCGCTTCGGCGTTCTTGATCAGCACGCCCGCCGACGCGCCGCGGCCGGTACCCACCATGACGGCCATCGGCGTCGCGAGGCCGAGCGCGCACGGACACGCGATGATCAGGACCGCGACCGCACTGAGGAGCGCATGCGCCAGCCGCGGCTCCGGTCCCCATAACGCCCATGCCGCGAACGCCACAACCGCGACGATGACGACGGCAGGGACGAAGTACGACGCGATCAGGTCCGCGAGCCGCTGAATCGGCGCACGCGTGCGTTGAGCGTCGCTCACCATCCGCACGATCTGCGCGAGCAGCGTGTCGTTCCCGACGCGCTCGGCGCGGATCACGACAGTCCCGGTGCCGTTGAGCGTTGCCCCGGTCACTTTGGTGCCGGTCTCCTTCTCCACCGGGATCGGCTCCCCGGTCACCATCGACTCGTCGACCGCGCTGCGCCCTTCGACGACGACGCCGTCGACCGGAATTTTTTCACCGGGGCGCACGCGCAACAGGTCGCCGACCTGGACCTCCGCCAGTGGAATGTCCGTCTCCTGTCCGTCACGCATGACGCGCGCGGTCTTCGGCGCCATGCCGAGAAGCTGCCGGATCGCGGAGCTGGTCTGGCCTCGAGCGCGGAGCTCGAGAACCTGGCCCAGGAGCACCAGCACGGTGATGACGACCGCGGTGTCGAAATAGGTCTCGACGACGCCGTGGACGCGGAACCCTTCAGGAAACAGTTGCGGCGCGATGGTGGCGGCGACGCTGAACAGATACGCCGCTCCAACCCCGAGCGCGATGAGCGTGAACATGTTGGCGTTCCGAGTCATGATCGACGCCCAACCCCGTTCGAGGAGTGGCCACCCGGCCCAGAGGACGACCGGCGTGGCGAAGATCAATCCGATCCAGTTGGTGACGCGCATGTCGATCCGCCCCCCCAGACCCATACCGAGCACCATGTCGCCCATCGCCAGCACAAAGACCGGAAGCCCCAGCGCTGCGCCGATCCACATCCGCCGGGTCATCTCGGTGAGCTCGGGGTTCGGCCCATCGGCGAGCGTCGCTACCCGCGGCTCGAGCGCCATGCCGCAGACCGGGCATGACCCGGGGCCGTCGCGCACGATTTCGGGATGCATGGGACACGTGTATTCGACAGCTTCCAGCGTCGAGCTGCCAGCGTCCAGCCTGGAGCCAGCCGGCTGCAGGTACTTCTCGGGGTCCGCTTTGAATCTCTGAAGACAGCCGGGATTGCAGAAGAAATAGAGCGTGCCGTTGTGGTTCCACTGCCCCGCCGCAGTCGCCGGATCGATGTGCATCCCGCACACGGGATCCGTCACCAGCTGCGGTTGTGCGGCCATGTTCAGGAGCTTCCCCGGTTTGCGTGGCGCGTGATCGTCGTGACTCATCTAGTCCTCGGTGGCACGAGCCGAAAGCTCGTCGAGGATCGGGCAATCGGGCCGGGAATCCCCGTGACAGTTGTGAACGAGGTGCTCGAGCGTGGCGCGCATCTGCTGCAGCTCGCGGATCTTCGCGTCGAGCGCGTCGAGGTGCGTCTGCGCAACGCGGCGGACGTCGGCACTCGCCCGGCGGCGGTTTTGCCAGAGACCGAGCAGCTGCTGGATTCCGCGAATCGAAAATCCCAGATCCCGGGCACGGCGGATGAAGCGTAGAGTGTGAACGTCAACGTCGGCGTAAACCCGGTATCCGGCCTCGGTTCGCCGCGCTTCCTTGACCAGACCAAGCGATTCGTAGTGGCGGATCATCTTGGCGGTGACACCCGATCGCGTCGCCACGTCGCCGATGTTGTAGAGACCGGCGCGTCGGGCTTCGTGAAGCTCCATGCAAACAGTCTGAACCTTCCCATGATGGTAATGTCAAGATCATTAATATCTGTGGATGTCCCGAGCCTGGATCGTCATCGCCCTTGCGCCGCTCTTGGTCGCAAACGGCGCGCTGCCTCCTGATCAATGGTCCCTCACAGTCGAGGCGGTGCAGACGCCGGCGGCAGTCAGCACCGCCGTCCCGAGACGTCTTCACTTCGCTCCGACGCGCCGTTGACCCGATTCATGGATTAGTGTGGAGCACGCTCCCGGACGGCAGCGTTGACGTCCACTCGCCCAGAAGACGCGATCTTTGACATGATGATGAGATGAAAGTATTATTTTTTCATGTCATCGACGATGGTCCAGATCCGGAACGTGGCCCCCGAGTTCCACCGGCGCCTGAAAGCGCGCGCGGCCATCGAGGGCATGTCGATGTCCGACTACATCCTGCGCGAAGTCGGTAAAGCACTGGACCGGCCAACGCGTCATGAGATCCTCGAGCGGCTGCGGACGCGGCCCGTTCGGCGTCTGAAGCGCAGCGCGGCGAACGTGATTCGGGCAGAACGCGACGCGCGGTGATCGTTCTCGACGCTTCCGCGCTGGTCGAGCTGATCCTGTACACGACGACCGGACAGCTCGTCGCCGCACGCATCGCCGATCCTGCGGAGGGTCTGCACGTGCCGCACCTCGCGGATATTGAAGTGGTGCAGGCGTTGCGGCGCTACGTCAGAGAAGGAGACATCAACGCGGAGGCTGCGGCGGTCGCGCTCGACGATTTGCGTGCCCTGGACCTGCAGCGCCACGCACATGAGCCGCTGCTGGGGCGTGTGTGGGAACTGCGGGAGAATCTCACCGCGTACGACGCCGTCTATGTCGCGCTGGCGGAAGTCCTCGACGGTGTCTTGCTGACGTGCGACGGTCCTCTCTCGCGGGCACCAAGCTTAGCCGGCCGAGTCGTCCTCATCCAAGGTCCGATCTAGCGAACGCGGCGTGGTGGTAATGACGGGTGGCAACCACAACGTCAGCTCACCGTCGAACGAGCTACTCGTCAAGTACATCCTGTCACCGCTCTCTAGAAGGCGTAATCCACGCCGAAGGTCATCGTGAATCGGCTGCGAAGCCCGGCGTCCGTGAGAGGAAACAGTGCGTGGGCCGAGACGAGCAGGTTCCCCAGCGGATTGAATTTGAATCCCGCTGCGCCGAGCATCAGATTCAGATGACCGGCCCGCGGGTCGAATGCAGGCGTAATGCCGGTCGCGAGCCGCGGTGACGTCCGTTCGGTCAGACGCGGCGCACGCTCGCGGCGGGCCGCGTCCACAGCAAATAGGCGCCGGCAGCCATCGCAATCAGCGCCGCGAGATGGGCGAAGCCAAGTCGTCCGACGAACGGGTCGTACACGCGGATCCACTGGATGAAGAACCGGGTGAGAGCAGCCAGCACGACGTAGGTGCCGACTACGAGTCTGTCGTGCGCCCCGTTGCGTCGCATTCTGAACAGCAGCGCTGCAATCGGCACGAGCGCGACGGCTTCGTAGATCTGCGTCGGATGAACCGGGACGTCCGTCGGCGGGAGTCCTTCAGGGAAAGCGATAGCCCAGGGGAGCGTGCTCGGCGTGCCGTAATCGTCGCCGACGAGAAGGCAGCCGATCCGGCCGATCGCCTGCCCGATGGCAAGCGCCGGCGTCGCTGCCGCAATCACAGGCAGGCGCGGGAGCTGTCGGCGGCGCATCATCACGATGCCCGCCAGCACCCCTCCCGCGAATCCGCCGAACCAGCTCAGGCCACCGCGCGAAAACAGCAGCGCGGTCCACGTGTCCGTGCCAAGGTGCTCGACGACCCAGAGTAGCTTTGCACCCGCCAGGCCGCCGAAGACGCCGGCAAGCGCCGCGTCGATCCCGGAGTCGGGAAGGCGGGACCGCCGCAGCTC
>JACDCA010000042.1 GCA_013694635.1 Acidobacteriota bacterium
GATGTGGTCGAATACCTGCACATCCCCCTCGCCCACACGCAGCCGCTGCAGGCGGCTTCGAGTGGCCTTGTAGATGTCAGCGGCAGCCGGGAATGTGCGCGTGAGGAGCCTTCGGAGCGGTGGCACCGAGCTATCCTACGCACTCGCCGTGACGGCAGCAAGTCACCAAGGGTCCGCATCCCGCGAGAGTTCATCATTCAGAGGTCATAGGTCATAGTTCGTGCAGATCCTGCATCTCGTGCCTTCGTTGAGCCGGAACGCTGGCGGTCTGGGAAGCGCCCCCCTCGCCACCGCACGCGCGCAACGCGACGTGGGGGTTGACGCCTCGATCTGGTGCGCCGACCCTCCGGCTGTCGCCACCGCCGCGGCGCGGGGGTTCGATGTGGTGGCGTTCCCGGTGGCGGGCCCACGCCGGTTTGCGTTCAGCCCCGCCGCTGAGCGCCGCGGACGGACTGCATCGCCGGACATCGTTCACCAGCACGGACTCTGGACCGCGCAAGGGCGCGTGACACGGATTCTTCGAAGCCGCGGCATCCGCACGGTCGTGGCCCCTCACGGGTCGCTGGCGCCATACGCGCTGCGTCGCTCGCGGTGGAGGAAGCGTTTCGCTCTCACGTGGTTCGAGTCACACAACCTGCACGAGGCGTCATGCCTCCATGCGACCTCCGCCGGAGAGGTGCAGGCGTTCAGACAGTTTGGACTGCGCGCGCCGGTCGCCGTGATACCAAACGGCGTCTCACCCTCATGGCTCGCCACGGTCGGCGATCGCTCAGGGTTCCGGCGGCGGTACGGCATCGACGACGAGACGCCCGTCATGCTGTTTCTCTCGAGAATCCATCCGATCAAGGGTCTGCCGATGTTGCTGGCCGCGCTTGCGCGTCACCGCGAGCAGTTGGCTCGTTGGCGTCTGCTGATTGCCGGGCCGGACGAGGCGGGGCATCGTGCCGAAATAGAACGGCTGGTGGCGGGGCTGGGCCTGTCGGGATCCGTGTCTTTTCTCGGCCCGCTTTTGGAAGAGCCCAAGCGCGATGCGTTTGCGGCCGCGGACCTCTTCGTCCTGCCGACGCACACCGAGAACTTCGGGATTGTGATCGCGGAAGCGCTCGCGTGCCGGCTGCCTGTGATCACGACCCAGGCAGCACCGTGGCGCGAGCTCGACGTGAATGGCTGCGGGTGGTGGGTCCCGCCCGATACGGCTTCGATCGGCGCTGCCCTGCTGGACGCGGCATCGCGGCCGCTCGAGGACCTTCGCGCCATGGGAGCCCGCGGTCACGCCCTCGTGGCTTCGCACTACCTCTGGCCGCTGGTTGCGGAGCGAACAATCGGTCTGTATAGATGGCTGCTTGGGCACGGGGAGCGGCCTTTTTTTGTGACGGTCGATTGAAGGTGGAACGATGACAGCCCGCATCCTGGTTCTCGGCGGTACGGGCATCCTGGGTCACAAGATGGTGCAGGTATTCGCCCGCGAATTCGAGACGTGGACGACTGTCCGCGGTTCGGCCGCAGGCTGTCATCCACTGCGTCGGCATCATCAAGCAGTTATCGGCGGCCACCGACCCGGGGTTGAGTTTCACCATCAATTCGCTGCTGCCGCACCAGCTGCAGCGGCTGTGTCAGACCGCCGGCGCGCGGCTCATTCATTTCAGCGCCGATTGTGTTTTCAGCGGCACTCGGGGGGCGTTCACCGAAGAGGATCAGTCCGACGCTGCGGATCTGTACGGGAGAACGAAATTCCTGGGGGAGACCGCTGGCGCCGGAGCGGTGACGATCCGCGGTTCCGTGATCGGACGGGAGTTGCAGACGACGAGCGGCCTCGTGGAGTGGTTTCTGGCGCAGCGGGGCCGCGTCGTCACGGGGTATACTCGTGCGATTTACTCCGGGTTCACGACACCGGCGATGACGCGGGTCGTTCGTTCGATCCTGCTCGACCACTCGGAGCTCTGCGGCACGGTACAGGTGTCGTCGGGACCGCTCAGCAAGTACGACCTCCTCGGTCTGCTGCGGAAGGCGTACGGTGTGCCGGTCGACATCGTGCCTGACGACGCAGTCGAGATGGATCGCACGCTTGATTCCTCGCGTTTTCGTGCGCTGACCGGGTTCGTGCCGCCATCGTGGCCCGATATGATCGACGAGATGGCGTCGGATCCGACGCCATACGAGCAATGGAGAGCGAGTCGCCGCGACCTGACGCGGTAGGTGCGGAGCCCCACGGATGTTTGCCAGCAAGACGCTTCTGATCACCGGCGGGACGGGCACGTTCGGCAATGCCGTCCTCACCCGGTTCCTCGATACCGACATCGCCGAGATCCGTGTCTTCAGCCGTGACGAGAAGAAGCAGGAAGATATGCGGCTGCGGTATACCAGCCCGAAGCTGAAGTTCTACATCGGCGACATCCGCGATTACGACAGCATCGCGTCGGCGCTCGACGGCGTGAACTACGTGTTCCACGCGGCGGCGCTGAAGCAGGTCCCCTCCTGCGAGTTCTATCCCCTCGAGGCGTTGCGCACCAACGCCCTCGGGGCCGAAAACGTCCTGAGAGCATCGATGGCCTGCGGTGTCGAGCGGGCGATCGTGCTCTCTACCGACAAGTCGGTCTATCCGATCAACGCGATGGGGATGTCCAAGGCCATCATGGAGAAACTGATGGTCGCCAAGTCGCGTCTCGCCAGGCCCAACGGGACGATTCTGTGCGGCACCCGGTACGGCAATGTCATGGCGTCACGCGGTTCCGTTATCCCGCTCTTCATCCAGCAGGTCATGGACGGTCACCCGATCACCGTGACGGATCCGAACATGACGCGGTTCATGATGTCGATCGAGGATGCCGTGGATCTCGTGCTGTTCGCCTACCAACACGGACGCCCCGGCGATATCTTCGTGCAGAAGGCCCCCGCCGTGACGATCGGCGCGCTCGCACAGGCGGTGAAGACGCTGTTCGACGCGCCCAATCCGATCCGCATCATCGGCACGAGACACGGCGAGAAGCTCTTCGAGACGCTGCTGACGCGCGAGGAGAGAGTCAAGGCGCAGGACATGGGCAGTTACTTCCGTGTCCCCGCCGACAATCGGGATCTCAATTACAACGTCTACTTCGCGGAGGGGCAGGAGACGCTCTCACACGAAGAGGACTACCACTCTCACAACACCGTCCGGTTCGACGTGGACGGCATGATCCAGGCGCTGCTCAAGCTCGAATACGTGCGGCAGGAGCTCGAGACGTGGCGGCGGCGGAGCCGCGTCACGGGCGCGCCGGCATGAAAGTCCTGACGATTCTGGGCACGCGCCCCGAGATCATCCGCCTCTCGCGCATCATCCCGCTTCTCGACGACTCGCTCACCCACGTCCTCGCGCACACGGGGCAGAACTTCGATGAGCGGCTCAGCGCGGTGTTCTTCGACGAGCTCGGCGTGCGGGAGCCTGATGCGTTTATGGGCGTGCGCGCCAACAGCGCGGCGGCGCAGATCGGGCAGATTCTCGAGCAGACCGAGGCGCTGCTGCTCGAACATCGGCCCGACCGGCTGCTGATTCTGGGCGACACCAACAGCGGCATGTCGGCGATCGTCGCGCGCCGTCTCGGCATACCCGTGTATCACATGGAAGCGGGAAACCGGTGCTACGACGACCGGGTGCCGGAGGAAGTGAACCGGCGGGTGATCGATCACTGCAGCTCGGTCCTCATGCCCTACACAGAGCGCAGCCGAAACAACCTGCTGCGTGAGGGCATCGAGGGGGATCGCATTTACGTGACCGGCAACCCGATCAAGCAGGTCATCGACGCGAACGAGGCGGGCATTTCGGCGAGCCCCGCCCTCGCGTCGCTTGCCGTGCGGGAGCGGGAGTACTTCCTGGTGACGTTGCACCGCGCCGAGAACGTCGACGTCGAATCGCGCTTGCGGTCCTTCGTCGACGCACTGCGCCGGCTGCACGCCACTTACGGCTACCCGGTGATCTGCTCGCTCCATCCGCGGACGCGCTCACAGGTGGAGGCGTTTGGCGTGGACGTCAAGGGGGACGGCCTGCGTTTCCTCCAGCCGTTCGGATTCTTCGACTTCATCCGGCTCGAGCGGGACGCGTTCTGCATCCTGTCGGACAGCGGCACCGTCCAGGAAGAGGCCTGCCTCTTCGGCGTGCCGAATGTCACGCTGCGCGACGTGACCGAGCGCCCTGAGACGCTCGAGTGCGGCTCGAACTTCCTGAGCGGGGCGGCCGCGGAAGAGATTACGAACGCAGTCGTTTTCGTCACGCGGCACAACGCCGGCTGGACGCCCCCGCGCGAGTACCTCGCCGACCACGTCGCCGAAACCGTGTGCAGAATCGTCGCCGGCTATCGCATCCCGGATGCCGCTGAACTGAACTGGCGGCGGCGACACGCGCCCTCGGGATGAAGATTCTCGTTCTCTCGCAGTACTTCACGCCAGAACCGATTACGAAACCGCTGGAGATCGCCGAAGCCTTGCGGGACGCGGGCCACAGCGTTCATGTCGTGACCGGATTCCCGAACTATCCCGACGGAAAGCTGTATCCGGGCTTTCCTCTTCGGCTGTTTCGCCGCGACATCGTCGCCGGCATCCCGGTGATTCGCACGTGGGTGTTTCCAAGCCATGGCACCAGCCGCGTCGGACGCCTGTTGAACTACGCGTCGTTCATGGTCTCGAGCATTGCCGGGGGACTACTCGCGGGCCGGTTCGATGCGATCTACGTCTGGCACCCTCCGCTGACGATTGGTGTCGCGGCCGCGGCGATCGCCGCGATCCGGCGAAGAGGTTTTGTCTACGACGTTCTGGACATATGGCCGGAGAGCGCAATCGCGACAGGCTTTCTTCGTCCCGGCCGGCTCTTCAATCTGCTGGCCCGGCTGGAGACATTCGTCTACCGGCGCGCGGCGCATATCTTCGTCGTGACGGACAGTGCCAGGGCAAACCTCATTGGCAAGGGCGTGCCGCACCACAAGGTCACGGTCCAGCCGCCTTGGTACGATGACGCGAACATGCGGCAGATCGCGCCGTCCGACCGGGAAGCGGTCCGTTCACACGAAGACTGGCACGGCCGCTTCGTCGTGATGTTCGCCGGGAACATGGGCGTGCTCCAGGGTCTCGACAACTTACTGCACTCCGTGCAACGTCTGCCGCGCGACACCGCCATTACCGTCGCAATGGTGGGAGACGGCATGGACCTGCCGAGACTGAAACAGCTCGTTATCGATCTCCAGCTCACAGGGCGGGTCGCGTTCGTCGAGCGGCAACCGTCGTCTGCCATGGCGCGATACTTCGCCGCCGCGGATGCTCTCTTCGTCCAGCTCCGCACCTCTCCGGTTGCCGGCTTTTCCATCCCGGCCAAGACCGTGGCGTACCTCGCTGCTGGAAAACCGATCGTCGTGGCGAGTGCGGGCGCTGCCGCTGAGATCGTCTCGAAAGCGGAGGCAGGGATCGTGGTGCCGCCTGACGACGCGGATGGCCTCGCACGGGCACTGGTCGACATGTCCCGCATGAATTCCGACGAGCGTGCGCGAATGGGCTGCCGCGGACGGCAGTACTTCGAAGCTCATTTCCGCAGGGAAACTATTCTTCCCGCCTACATCGCAGCCTTGAGCCGCGTTGCGGAGGGGAGCGGCGGCAGAGGCGTTCGATGAGTGAACCATCACCGGGACGCACGGTCGTGATCACGGGGGCGACCGGAGCGCTCGGTCCCGCGGTCATACGTGCGTTCGCTGCCGACCGGTGGCAGGTACGGACGCTGTCGCGAACGCCCCCCTCGCCGCGGGCTCCCGCGGCCGCCCATCAGCACGTCGTCGCGGACATCACCGATGTCACCGCGCTGTGCCGGGCGATGAACGGCGCCGACGCCGTCGTGCACATGGCGGCGCTGCTGCACGTCTTCGACCGGTCATCCGCCTTGACCGCCGAATACCGCAGGGTGAACGTGCAGGGCACGTCAGCCGTCATGGCCGCGGCCCGCGATTGCTCGGTGCCCCAGGTCGTTGCGCTCAGCTCTGTCGCCGTGTACGGAACACACACGCAAATGGTTGATGAGGCCACGGTGCCTGTCCCAGATTCGCCGTACGGCAACAGCAAGCTCGAGGCGGAAGCGGAAGCGCTGCGAGGGGTGTCGCTCGATGGCAAGCCACTGGCCGCCGTGCTGAGGCTCGCGGCCGTTTATGGACCGTCGGTGAAAGGGAATTACGAACGGCTCGTACGAGCGCTGGCTCGCGGGCGGTTCGTCCAGGTGGGCAACGGCAGCAACGCGAGGACGCTCGCGTTCGAGGACGATGCCGCGCAGGCCATTCTGTTGGCCGCTTCGCGGCCGGATGCGAGGGGTGCGACGTTCAACGTCACGGACGGCAGGATCCACACGGTGCGCGAGATCATTGCAGCGATTACCGATGCGCTTGGTCGGCGCCCGCCCAGGGTTTCCGTTCCGGCGCGTCTGGCGGTGCTCGGCGCGAGCTCCATCGAAAAGGCTTTCGGGTTGGCGGGAAGGAAGTCTCCCGTGACGAAAACCACGCTCGACAAATATCTGGAGCACGTTGCGGTTTCGGGCCGGCGGATGCAGGACGCGCTGGGCTTCCAGCCGCGATGGACGCTCCGGGACGGCTGGCGTCACACCGTCGAACACCTGCGCCGCGAGGGACGGCTTTGACCTACGTCGACGCGGGCCTTGGTGGCGTCGTTGCTGCGATCGTCACCTACGTCGCTACCTTTCCCATCCGCCTGCATGCGCACGCGCTTGGACTGCTGGATCTGCCAGGCGAGCGATCGTCGCACCGGGTCGCCACTCCGCGCGGCGGGGGAATCGCGATCATTCTGGGGACTGCCGCTGGTCTCGCCGTGCTCTCGGCG
>JACDCA010000052.1 GCA_013694635.1 Acidobacteriota bacterium
CATCCTGCTGCGTTGAGGTCGCGGAGCGTCTCGACGACCTCGTCCCACTCTTCTCCGAGACCGACCATGAGGCCCGACTTGGTCGGGATCGCCGGAGCATACGCGCGAGCGCGCTCGAGCACCTGCAATGCACGCTCGTAACGCCCGCCCGGGCGCGCCGTGCGATACAAGCGCGGCACGGTCTCGATGTTGTGATTCAGCACGTCCGGGCGCGCATCGAGCACGGTGCGGAGCGCCGCCTCATCCCCCTTGAAATCCGGGATGAGCACCTCGAGGCGGCACGACGGAATCCGCGCGCGGGTCTCGCCGATCGTGCGCGCGAAATGCGAAGCGCCGCCGTCCGGCAGGTCGTCTCGATCCACCGACGTCACGACGACGTAGGCGAGCTCCATTGCGTGAATCGCGCTCGCAACCTTGGCGGGCTCGTTCGCGTCAGGAGATTGTGGCGTGCCGTGCACGACGTTGCAGTAACCGCACGAGCGCGTGCAGGTGTCGCCGAGGATCATGAACGTCGCCGTGCCGTGGTGCCAGCACTCACCGATGTTGGGGCAGTTCGCCTCTTCGCAGACGGTGTGCAGCCCCAGCGTGCGCATCAGCCCCTTCAACCGGAGGTAATTCTCAGATCCTGGTGCGCGGACCTTCAACCACTCAGGCTTCCCGCCACGCGGCATTTCCCCGGCACGCTTTCGCCGTCCGCGGATGAAGGTCAACGGGATGGATTGCACCTCTTAATTATACTGTCCGTATGAATACGCTCTCGATTCAATGGCTCGGGCACGCGACCTTCGTTATCACGACGCCGGGTGGTAAGCGCATCGTCACGGACCCGTGGCTGGAGCAGAATCCGGCCTGTCCGCCCGACAAGAAGAAGATCGACAAGGCCGACGTCATCCTCCTGTCTCACGGTCATTTCGACCACACCGGTGACATCTTCAATGTCGCGCGCGCGACGAACGCGCAGATTCTTGCGGTCTTCGAGCTTTCCGTCTGGCTGGAACGCAAGGGGCTTCAGAACGTCACCGGGATGGGCATCGGCGGCACCGTCAGCGTCGCCGGGCTGGAGATCACTATGGTGCCGGCGATTCACACCAGCTCGGTCGTGGAGAACGACACGACCGTGTACCTCGGGCTCGCCGCAGGCTTCGTCGTCAAGATGGAGAACGGGAAGTCGTTCTACTTCGCCGGCGACACGGCGCTCTTCGGAGACATGCGGCTGATCGCCGAAATGCACAAGCCCGAGATCGCCTTTCTGCCGATCGGCGACCACTACACGATGGGGCCGGCCGCCGCCGCCATGGCGGCCCGCATGCTCGGCGTTCGACAGGTGGTGCCGATGCATTACGGCACGTTCCCGGTGCTGACCGGCACTCCCGATCAATTGAAAAAGCTGGTGGACCCAGACGGCATCGACGTGCTGGTGTTGAAGCCGGGAGAAACAGCGGCGTAGCCTCTAGTCGGCAGTCGCTAGTCGCTAGTCGTCAGTCGGTCGGCAGTCGCTTGTCAGTCGCTAATCGCTCCAGGGTGTCGACGATGGCGCCGGGGCGGGTGTTGGACGTATCGATGGTGTGATCGGCCATCGCGTAGAGGGGCTCGCGCGTCGTCAGCAGCGCGCGAAGGTCAGCCATCGCCTGTGGATGATCCGCCATCGGACGACGATCGCCTTGTCGCACAACGCGATTCCAGTGGTCCTCGGGCCGGGCGCGGAGCCAGACCGTCACGGCCGCCCGCCGTAGCAGCGCAAACGTATCCGGCGAAGCCACGATCCCCCCTCCGGTTGCGAGCACCATCGGACGCTCGTCCTTCAGTACGTCCTCGAGCACTTCGCGTTCGAGGCGGCGGTAGTAGTCTTCCCCGTGGAGCGTAAACAGTTCCCCGAGGCTCAGATCCGCGGCTTGTTCGATGCGACGATCGAGCTCGACGAACGGCACGCGCCTGCGCTTTGCGAGGCGTCGTCCGATGGTCGTCTTGCCCGCTCCGCGAAGACCGAGGAGCGCGACGATCGAGCGAACCGGGGCATCGGGCGTGAGCAGGGACGCCGGGGTCGTGTCGAGGGCTCGAGCGACATCAGCCAGCCGGCGGACGGAAATATTCCCGCGTCCCGCCTCGAGCTGCACGAGGAACCTGGCCGACACTCCGGAGCGCTCGGCGATGTCACGCAGCGTCAATCCGCGTGACAGACGCTGTGCGCGCGCACGGCGCCCGAGCGAGGTCAGAAGGTCGTCGGCCATGTGCGCACTATATTATCCTCTCGGTCGCGATATGCGCAGTATAGTGCCTTGACACCGGCGCATGGCCGCAAGTACGCTTGCTGGATGGCGACCGCAACCAATACCGCCCCTTCGTCGATCACCTTCGAGACATCTCCACAGCACTACCATCATTGGAAGCTCGACTTCGACGGTCCGATTGCGACGCTCTCGATGGACGTTCAGGAGGATGCCGGGCTGTCGCCGGATTACCGGCTCAAGCTGAACTCCTACGATCTCGGCGTGGACATCGAGCTCGCTGATGCCATCCAGCGGCTTCGGTTCGAGCATCCTGAGATCCACGCGGTCGTCATCACCAGCCTCAAGGAGCGCATCTTCTGCGCGGGTGCCAACATTTTCATGTTGCGCGGCTCGTCGCATGCGTTGAAGGTGAACTTCTGCAAGTTCACCAACGAGACCCGGCTGGCGATCGAGGATGCGAGCCAGAACTCCGGTCTCAAATTCCTGGCCGCCCTCAACGGCATCTGCGCCGGTGGCGGCTATGAGCTCGCGCTCGCATGCGACGAGATCTACCTGGTGGACGATGGGAACTCCGCCGTCAGCCTGCCGGAGACCCCGCTGCTTGGCGTGCTCCCCGGCACCGGCGGTCTGACGCGCGTGGTCGACAAGCGACGTGTCCGGCGCGACCTCGCCGATTTTTTCGGCACGACGGCCGAAGGCATTCGTGGCAAACGCGCGGTGGAGTGGCGCCTGGTGGACGCGGTGTATCCGACCAGTCAGTTCAAGGACCGGGTCGCGAAACGCGCGCAGGAACTCGCCGCGCAGTCGGATCGCGCGTCAGCGGGGCAGGGGATCACGCTGGGTCCGTTGAATCCTCAGGTATCCGACGATGGCATCGCGTACTCCGCCGTCCGCGTCGAGATCGACCGGGACAAGCGGGTCGCCACTCTGACGGTCAGGGGTCCGGAGGGCGAGCAACCGTCGACGCCCGACGCGATCATTGCCGCGGGGGATGAGTATTGGCCCCTCCGCGCCTTCCGCGAGCTCGACGATGCGCTGTTGCGTCTCCGTCTCAACGAGCCGGCGATCGGCACCGTCGTCGTCAAGACCGCGGGGGATGCGTCCGCGGTCCTTGGCGTGGACGACACGTTGCTCGCGCACCAGGGGCACTGGCTGGTACGGGAAATCCTTCATTTCATGAAGCGCACTTTGAAGCGCATGGACCTGACGTCGCGCAGCTTCTTCGCGGTGATCGAGCCGGGAAGCTGCTTCGCCGGTTCGCTGCTGGAGCTCGCGCTTGCGGCCGACCGGTCGTACATGCTGAACGACCCGGACCAGCCGAACACGATCGCGCTGTCGGGCATCAACGGGGGTCCGCTGCCGATGAGCAATGGGCTCACACGACTGCACACGCGTTTTCTGGGGGACCCCGAGCGTGTGAATGGACTGCTGACGGAGGAAGAGCCGTTCGAGGCCGATCAGGCCCTCGAGGCGGGTCTGGTCTCGTTTGCGCCCGACGAGCTCGATTGGGAAGATGAAGTACGCCTCGCCGTCGAGAGCCGCGCGGCATTTTCTCCAGACGCGCTGACGGGTATGGAGGCCAACCTCCGATTTGCCGGTCCCGAAACAATGGAAACGAAAATCTTCGGCCGCCTGACCGCATGGCAGAACTGGATTTTCATCCGACCCAACGCGGTGGGGGAGCACGGAGCCCTGACCGCTTACGGCACTCAGAAACGACCTGAATTCGATTTCAACCGCACGTAGCACGTCGCACGTCGCACGTGGTGAGGATCACCGATGATCTCTGCTGAAAAAATCCCCAACAACGTCGGTCTCTCGAGCAACAAGCGCCTGCAGCGTGCGCTCGAGCACTGGCAGCCGCAATACATCCAGTGGTGGAAGGACATGGGCCCGCAGGGCTTCCAGGACTACCATCAGGTCTACGTCCGCACCGCGGTGAGTGTCGACCCGTCTGGATGGGCGCATTTCGAGTACGTCAAGCTGCCGGAATACCGCTGGGGAATCTTCCTGGCCGATCCCGTGCACGACCGCCGCATCGGCTTCGGGGATTTCTTCGGTCAGCCGGTGTGGCAGGAGGTCCCCGGGGAATTCCGCAATCAGCTCCGCCGGCTGATCGTCACGCAGGGGGACACCGAGCCTGCAAGTGTCGAGCAGCAGCGCTGGCTCGGGCAGCGGTGCCCGAGCATGTACGACCTCCGCAACCTGTTCCAGGTCAACGTCGAAGAAGGCCGTCACCTGTGGGCGATGGTGTACCTGCTGCATTCGTACTTCGGCCGCGACGGCCGCGACGAGGCCGAGGAGCTGCTGGCGCGCCAGAGCGGCAATCGCGATAAGCCGCGCATCCTCGACGCGTTCAACGAGCCGATCGAGAACTGGCTCGACTTCTTCATGTTCACGATGTTCACGGACCGGGATGGCAAGTCACAGCTGCTCTCGCTGTCGGAGAGCTCGCTCGATCCCCTGTCCCGGACGACCCGCTTCATG
>JACDCA010000054.1 GCA_013694635.1 Acidobacteriota bacterium
GCTGGGGGTACAACGGAAGCACGCCGGGGCCCACGATCGAAGCCGTGGAAGGGGACCGCGTGCGCATCTTCATTACGAATCGCCTGAAGGAGCACACCTCCGTCCACTGGCACGGCCTCATCCTCCCCAGCGGCATGGATGGAATAGGCGGGTTGACCCAGCCGCATATTCAACCGGGTGAGACCTACGTCTACGAGTACACCCTCGTGCAGACCGGCACGCACATGTATCATCCTCACGCCGACGAGATGACGCAGATGGCGTATGGCATGATGGGCCTGTTCATCATCCATCCCCGGCGGCCGGAGCGGCTCAAAGTCGACCGGGACTACGCCTTTCTGCTCCACAATTGGGCGCTGCATGCCGGCACCTGGCGGCCGGACCCGTCGATCATGCAGGAATTTGACCTCTGGACCTTCAACAGTAAGGTGTTTCCCGCCATCGACGCGCTGGTCGCGCGCACCGGCGAGCGCGTGCGAATCCGGATCGGCAACTTATCGATGTGGAACCATCCGATCCATCTGCATGGCGTGGAATACCTCGAAACCGGCTCTGACGGTGGCCGCTGGCCTGAGGGAATGTGGCGACGTGAAGTTACGTCGGTTGTGGGCGTCGGGCAGATGCGCGATATCGAATTCACCGCCGTGCCCGGCGACTGGGCGCTGCACTGCCACATGGCGCACCACACCATGAACGCGATGGGGCACGGCATTCCAAACACGACCGGTGTGGATCAGTCCGGCGTGGAAGCGCGTATACGCGAGATGCTGCCCGGCTACATGGCCATGGGACGGTACGGCATGGCCGAGCATCAGGATCATACGATGGGCGGGATGCCTGGGCCCCCCAATACGCTGCCCATGCTGATGGGGGTAGGCCCGTTCGGCAATATCGAAATGGGTGGCATGTTCACAGTCGTGAAGGTGCGCAACGAGGTCGCTCCCGGCGACTACACCGATCCGGGCTTCTATGCGCATCCCGAGGGGACCGTGGCCTCGCGCGTCAGCGAGGATCCGAACTTCGGCGCGCCGCCGCGCCGCCATGGATAGTGGTTGAAACTGCTGATGTCAGGCACCCCGTGAAGCACATGAACCGCTCGACCCCCACCCTCCTCAGGGCAGCGATCGTCGCGACGGCGCTGCTCGGACTCGCGGACGAAGCGCGCGCCCAGCACGTCACGGAGGCGATGGCCGCGACACTGAGGACGCAGGCCGGGACATCCGAGTGCGAGGAGAACGCCCGGCAGGCGACGACGAGGCTCGACGTGCTCAGCACCAATCTCGAACGGGCGCGTCAGACCACTAACGAGGCTGAGATCCGCCCCGCGATCGACGCTGTGCAGAAAGGTTTCCTCGAACTGAAAGGCCGCCTCGCTTCCTGCCGCGGAGGTGCGGGCAGCCCTGCGGCGGCACCCCCCGCGAAGCCGGCTGCGGGCGGCATGGATCACGCCGCCATGGGACACGCGGCGCCCGCGGGTGCCGCCGCGGCCCCGACGACGGTCCGGCAGATCAGCGGCCCGGCGGAAGCGGCGCTGCAGTCGTTTCAGGATGCGTTGCAGATCGGCAACCGCGACGTCGCGTCGCAATGGCTCGCGCCTGACGTGACAGTCACCGAGTGGGGCGTCACAGACACTTCACGCGACGGGTATGCGAGCCAGCATATGGCACTCGACATGACCTTCCTGAAGACCGCAAAGGTCGTGCTGCTCGATCGTCAGGTACGGCCCGCCGGCGAGGCGACGCAGATCGTGTCGACGTCGCGCATCACCGGGCGGGCCGGCGAGATGCCGCTGGATGTCAGAGTCAGCGAAAGAGCTGTGCTGAAGAACACGTCGGAAGGCTGGCGCGTCATGAGCCTGGAGTGGTCCGTAGAGCCAGCGAAAGAACAAGGACGCTGTGCGGGCGTGCGATAATTTCACTATGCGCGTCGTAGGAACCCGCCGCGTCGACGGACCGGCGTTCGACGATCAGGGACGTCTCGTCCGCACCGCGGCCTTGCTGAGAGGGACTGCGGCTCTCGTCCCCCGCGGCGTCTACCGGTTCGCCAGTTTCGATGAGGCCGACACGTGGATGCACGAGATGATCCTGCGTACGCACGAGCGCCGGAACCCGAAGACGTCGTCCGCATCTGCCGAGCCCTGAACGAGGCTGGCGCACGCTATCTGCTGATCGGCGGATTTGCCGTCATCGCGCACGGCGCCGCCCGGTTCACAAAGGATATCGACCTCCTGGTCGATGACACGCCGGACAACATCACCCTCGTCAAACGTGGGCTCTCGGTTCTCGCCGACAACGCCGCCGCCGACGTGGCGGAAACCGACGTCAGGGATCATGTCCTGGTCCGAGTGGCCGACGAGATCATCGTGGATTTGATGGGGAAAGCCTGTGGCGTCTCGTACACGGATGCGATCGCAGACGTCGAGCAGCTGGATCTCGGGGGCGTCTCAGTGCCCGTTGCGAGTCCGGCCGCGCTCATCAGGATGAAGAACACCTACAGGCCGCAGGATCAGCTCGATCGCGAGTATCTGGAGTCGCTGATTCGCAAGCGTGGTTGACCACGCCTGACATAGAGATCAGCTACGCTTCCTCCGTGTGGCTCACGGCCCGCCTGGCCGAGCGCAAAGGAAAGCGACGCTGAGTGCCGGCGAACGGCATCACTGCCGGTGCCTGGCGCATCTCCCACGCAAAGTGCAGGATCAGCGTCAGCAGAATCACAGTCACCCACATCACCCGCGAGCCGGATCGCGCCGCCAGGCAACCCTCCATCAGTTACGGACAGACGCGTCCGTGATTCACCGGACAACGACGGCCCCTTTGAACATGTCCATCCCGCAGGTGAATGTCACTTCGCCGGATTCAGACGCCCGCAGCTCGACCTGTACGGGCGTATTCAGGGGAAGGGCTCGCCGGATCTGCTGCGATGGAACCACGATCTCGGTCGCACACGTCTTGTCACTGACTCGCGTAAACTCGAGCGTGACGCTCGCGCCTTTCTGTACCTCCACACGTGCCGGTTCGAACCCGGCGTCCCCGACACGGACCTTCGAGACGCCTTTCGGCGCGGCCGTCGCGGGCTCGGGGGGCGTGACCGCTCCGCCCATCGCCATGCCCGGCATACCACCCATCGCAGCCGGCGCGCTGCCCCCTGACGCACGCAGGCCGAGGCGCTCGCGCTCCGCCCGGACGAAGAAGCTCCCTTTCGTCACGACGGCGTCACCGGGATTCACGCCGGACATGATCTCGACCACGTGTCCGTTGCCATCGCCGACGCGCACCTCCCGCTCGACGAAGCGGCCGCTCTGGCCAGGGCCCGCCAGGTAGACCACCTGTCGGTCCCCGATCGTCTGCACCGCCTCGCGCGGCACGGTCACCGCTTGCCGGCCTCCCTGCGCGCCGATCTGCATCTCCGCGTACATGCCGAGCCGCAGCTCACGGCGGCGATTCGGCACTTCGACTCGTACGCGCGCGGTCCGCGTCTGCTCGTTCAGCTGCGGATCGATGTAGCCTACGCGGCCGCTCATTGCGAGCCCCGGGTAAGCCGTGGTCGTGATCGTTGCCGGGCTGCCGACGCGGACGCGTGGAAAGTCCTGTTCGTACAGATCTCCCATCACCCACACGCTCGACAGATCAACGACAGTGAGCAGCGGGGTCGACGGATCGACATTCAGTCCGGGATTCGCCTGGCGTTCCGTGACGACCCCATCGATCGGGGAGGGGACGCTCGTGCTCGCAGAGATTTCGCTCGCGGACGTCAGGCGGCCGATCGCCGCCGGCGTCATCCCGAGCAGCACGAGTTGCGTGCGTGCTCCCTGGACGGCCGTGGCGTAGGTCGTGTGCGATGCGCGGATGCGTTCGAGCTCCTGGCGGCTCGCGGCGCCGATCTCTACCAGCTTCTCGGTTCGCTTCATCTCCTGTGCGGCGGCTTCGAGCTCGGCGCGGGCCGTGAGATATTTTGTCTGCGCCTCCGCAAGGCCGGGACTGTCGATCACCGCAAGCGTGGCGCCACGCTTGACCTCCTGACCGAGCTCCGCGTTCACGCGCGTGAGACGGCCGGCGACGATCGGCGTGACTGCCACACGGCGGTACGCGTCCGCCTCGATCGTTCCGGGGATGCGGACGGCATCCGCGGCGCCTGACACCGCAGCCGGCGCCACCTCGATTCCAGCGCGCGCCACGGCATCCGCGGTGAGAGTGATCTCAAGATCCGGCAGCGGCGCACCGGTGGGCGCGGCAGCGGGCCGTGCTGCCGTTGCACCCGAGGATGCCGCGGACGTGTCGGTGGAAGGCGCCGTCGTCGTCGACATGTCCCTGCCTTCGTGCGCGGTCCCGCCCGCACGAAGGAGCAGAAACGTCACACCGGCGCCGCCGAGCAGGAGCGTCACTCCGGCGAGGGCGGCCGCTCCACGTCCGAGACTCAGGCGTCGGTCATCGGTCATCGCACGTCTCCCAGCGCAAACTGCAACCGCGTGCGCGCCTCGAACGCAGCCCGCAGCGTGTCGGTGAACGATTTCTCAATGTCCAGATACCGTCGATG
>JACDCA010000055.1 GCA_013694635.1 Acidobacteriota bacterium
ACGGTTTATAGAGCCGCGTGGCCTCGGCAGCCATCGAGGCAATGCGTCCGGACGCGGTCGCAAAGGTGATCGTGTAGTTGCCCAGCGGCTGCACGAAACCTTCCGCGGCGAAATGAGCGCCAAACCCAGGAATCGCCAGGCACTCCGAGACGAGGTGGTCGTACTTCTTCGCCTGGCCCGCCTTCATGGCTCCGATGATTGCGGCGTCATCCAATTGCTGAGTGTTCGCCTGCACAGCGACGACGAGCGCGAATACGCAGACTGCCGGCCCGATGACGCGTCTCATGCCGGTGATCATCATGCGGCGCTGCGTAACCTGTCAAGATTGAAGCATTTACGTTCGAGCGCGTACGCTCGCTCGACGGACGGGGCGCCAAAAATGTAATACCGGCGTCGAGGTGTCCCGGTTCCAACGCGCCCGCGCGGTACGATTCTGGCTACCTGCCCCACACATGGAAGCCATCGAGATCAAGGAACCGGGCGTTCTGCCGAGCGGGTCGCGCGTGGTGCTGCGCGACGCTCTGCTGAAGCAGATTCAGCGCACGGTCATCTCCGTGGAGGGAGTTGCCCACCGGTTGCGTCTCGTCGGCGTTCGCACCGGCGCAGACACGAAGTTGCGCAGCGTCCTGATCACGGTGACCACCGACAACACCGACGATTGCGCCCATGTGCACATCTCGCGGGCGCGCCTCGAGTACCCCGACTTCGTCGCCTCACTGCTCGCCCATGCGATGCGCGCCGTGCTGATGAACGAGCTCCCGCCCGACGGCGTCGAAGCCGTCTGACACACGTCGATCTCAACTGGGTTGGCCTGCGGGGTAAGAGGCAGCGTTACCGCACGCTTCGGCTGTCGACGTGCTGGGGAGCAATGCGTACCAGCATTGGAGGTGCAGAGCACACACGTCCACCTCGACCGCCGGCGTTGCCGACTACGCGACGAATCACAAGGATCCGCTTTCGATAACGCTGCCCAGCGTATTGAATGCTACTCCTTGCCGGGGAGCAAGGGAAACTTTCGCCATTCAGGACCCCGTTAGAAGCCGAATCGCCTAGGCATGTTGCACGTGACGATGGCCTCCTGCGGGCAGGCGGGCGTCTTCGCTGCGCGAGCCGCGGCAGGACGGCGATGTCCGCCACGTTCACGATGACGGCGAGCAGCCAGAGGCCGCCTTCCACGTCAGGCCGAGGCGCCCGCCGCGCGGCGTGTCCGCATCGTATCCACGAGGCCACGGAGCGCCGCCGATGCGACAGCGTGCGCGCTCGTCAGGCGGGCAAGATCATCGAGCAGACCGTCGTCGACGTCCGCATGATCGTCGAGCGCGTCGACACGCGCCTGTATCTCAGCGAGGCTTCTGCCGGTGTCGAGCGCGCCCCGGAATGAGGCCTTCAGCGCCCTCGTTTCGTTGACGTCCGTCATAGCTCTGCAATCTATCTCAATTGCAGGATCGCAAGAACGGTTACGTTTCCGTCGTCGTTTTTCTCCGCGACGCCGCTGATCTTCTCCGAGTTTCGAGAATCCGGCCTGAATTCCCACGTCACCCGGCTCGCCTCTGGCGGGCCATCTGGAGCTGCGGTTGCAATCTGGTCTGTCCCGTACTCATGGCCGCATCAGTGGAATCACGCCACTCATCCATTTCGACCACCGGATATCTCGACGGCCTCGGCCGTCGCAGCATCCGATTCGATCGCGAATTCGGGGCGACGCTCGAATGCCTCCACGTCAGGCCGGAACTTCGTGCCTACGAGGACGCCCTCCTGTCGCAAGCCTGCGCCATCTCCGGGCTCGGCGAGGCCCAGGTCGTTCGCATCCGCTCGCTCGAACGCGAGCAGGGGCGCCTCGTCGTCATCTCTGAGCTGCCGCCCGCGGACCGATTGTCGGACGTGTTCGATTCGCGCTCGGCCGCAGCGGCGTCGACCATCGAGGCGACCTTCGGCTTCCTGCTGCGGGTGCTGCCGGCGCTCGCGACGCTGCACCGCGCGTCGGTCGTCCACGGCGCCATCGCACCGGGGCGCGTGATGGTCGAAAGCTCCGGTCGCGTGGTTCTGGCCGACGCGATCTTCGGGACGGCCTTGCCGCGATTGAATCTGTCGCCGCAGCGTCTCTGGCACGAGCTGCAGATTGCCTTCTCCCCCGGACACGGACTGCCGGGCGCCGGCGCCGATGTCGCGCAGGCCGCGTTGTGCGGCGTTGCGGTGGCGCTCGGGCGGCACCTCGAGACCGAAGATCCCCACCAGGCGCTGCCGGCGATGATCGAGCACGTGGCCGAACTCGCCCACGCGCGCGGCGGCGATCGCCTTTCGAAAGACGTGCGTACGCTGTTCCGATCGCTCCTGCCTGTCGGCGGCAGCGCCACGCAGGCCACCGCCGCCGAGGCGCTGGACCGGGTCCAGGAGATCGCCGGGCGAGACCTCGATCGCGACGCGTGCACGACCGCGTTCGTCAACTTCGTGCGTTACGACGCCGCCGCTACCGTCATCGCGACATTCGACGCCGGCCGCGTCGAGTTCGAACAGCCCGTCGTCCATATCGACGCGGTCGAAGCGGTTGTCACACCGGACCCGGCGCCCCTTACGCCCCCCGCGGTGGCGTCGGACGGCTACACGCCGACGCGATCGTTGTTCGGCATCGGATCGGACGGCATCGCGGCGCATCCTGTCAGCACTGTTTCGTTCATGCAGCGCGGGCGCGCCCTGCTCGAAGCGGCTCCCTTCCAGTGGAAGATCGCTGCGGCCGCCGCCCTCGTGATCGGCATCGGTTTCGCCGGACGAACCCTCACCGGCGGGAGCGACACGGTCGACGCCGCCACGTCTCCAGCTCCCGCGGTGAATGCACCTGCGCCGGTGCCGGTGCCGGTGCCGGAGGTTGCAGCAAAGCCGTCGACCGGAAAGCTGAACGTTATGACCCAACCCGCGGGCGCCAGGGTCCTCATCGACGGGGTGCAGTCCGGGCACACGCCCCTCCGGCTCGATTCCGTCGCACCGGGCCGGCATACGGTGACGACCATCATCGCGGACGTCTCGACGAAGCGGACCGTTCGTGTCGAAGCCGGCAAAACCGTCGTCGTCGACATTCCGGCTGCGGCGGCCGCGCGCACAGGC
>JACDCA010000057.1 GCA_013694635.1 Acidobacteriota bacterium
TCGCGACGGGAGGGATGGGTCTCGTCCGCGCCGCCTATAGCGCCGGCAAGCCGGCCTACGGCGTCGGGCCGGGAAATGCGCCGGCATACATCGAGCGGACCGCCGACGTCGTCAAAGCCGTCCGCGATATCGTCACCGGCAAGACATTCGACAACGGCCTGCTCTGCTCATCGGAGAACTCAGTCGTCGTCGACGCCCCGCTCGTCGACGAAGTGAAGCGCCGGTTCGTCGCCGAGGGCGCCCACTTTCTGTATCCGTCCGAAATCGAGAAGCTGGGCAGGATCCTCGTGACTGCGCAACGGCTGCCCAACCCGGCACTGGTGGGAAAGCCCGCCACCTACATCGCGGAGCAGGCGGGGATTGCGGTCGATCCTGAAACTCGCGTCCTCATCGCGGAGCTGGCGGGAGTCGGGCGCGACTATCCGCTTTCCATCGAGAAGCTCTGCCCCGTCCTGTCCTTCTACGTGGTGAGCGACTGGAAGGAGGGCTGCGAGCGGTGCAAACAGATCCTCCGGTACGGGGGCATGGGACACACGATGTCGATCCACTCGCGCAATGAGGACGTGATCCTCCAGTTCGGTCTGAAGAAGCCGGCGTTCAGGATCGTCGTGAACACGCCGGCGACACTCGGGTCGATCGGATTGACGACCTCGCTGGATCCGTCAATGACGCTGGGGTGCGGCGGATGGGGGGGCAACATCACGTCTGACAACATCTCGCCACGACATCTGCTGAATATCAAGCGCCTGGCCTGGGAGACATCCCCTGCACCGGTGTCCGCGCGTTCGGAGCGAGCGACCGTGGGGCGCGCCGAAGGTCCGATGTCATTGCCAAAGACGGCGGCCGTTGTGGCGCCGGCCGGGATCGCGGCAGCATCGCTCGCGCGGCGGATCGACCAGTTTCTCGCGTCGCGCGGCTACGCCGCGCCGGCGCCAGAGGCGCCCAAGGGTGTGACGGCGCCGATGCCGGAACAGGCGGCGAAGCCGGAACCGGCCGCGAAGCCGGGGCCGGCTCCGGCAATCGTGCAAAAAGCGGCCGAGTTCGTATGCGAAGAAGACGTCCGGCAGGCGGTGAGGCAAGGGCGCAAAATCGTAATCGGCGAGCGCACGATCGTCACTCCTGCAGCCCGCGATCTCGGTGAACAGCACCGGGCGTTCGTGCAGGCTGATTGGCGTCCCTGACCGTGGAACCGCCGCTTAATGTTGAGTCTGTTAGGTTTAGTGTTGACCTGCCCTAACCCGGGTGTTATTCTTCCGGCCCCAGCAACTTTCGAAGGCTTTCCGCTTATTGCGGAATGAGTTAAGCCGCCTCGGGGCTTCACAGGCGGCAGACGGAAAACCTCAACAGGGCACCGCCGTTGCAGAGCCATAGCTCAAACGGAACGGCGAGGTCTTCGTGGGAGCGTCGCGTATGACAACACGCACCTGGCTGCGCATGCTGGCGGCCTTCGGAATAACGACCACGATCGTGGCGTGCAGCGGGAATCCGCGGCCGCACGTCACCCTGCCGTCTGCGAAGCCAGTTGTGTCGGCGGCGCCCGCGGTCACGCAACCTGCCGCGCAAGCACCGCAATCCCCCACCGATCCCGTGGTGACGCTCATCGCGATATCACAAAAACACTTCGATACCGGCGAGCGGCAACTGAGGCTCGGGCATCTCGATCGCGCGCGGACCGAGTTCGATCGGGCCGTCGACGTGCTGCTGGAGTCGAATCACGGCGCGCGCACCGACCCGCGCATGCGCGAGCACTTCGACAGGCTCATCGACAGAATCAGCGCTTATGAAGTGAGCGCGCTGGCCAAGGGTGACGGGTTCGCCGAGAAGAAATACGAGCCCGCCTCGATCGACGAACTGCTGAAGATCGCCACGTTCCCGAAACCCGGCGTCGACAACGAGACGAAGGAGGCCGTCAAGGCCGACCTGGCAATGACGGCGCACGACATTCCGATCCCCCTGAATGAGCGCGTCCTGGCGTCGGTCGAGTTGCTGCAGGGACGGCTGCGTGGATACGTCCAGGAAAGCCTCACGCGCGGGGCCCAGTACCTGCCGATGATTCAGCACGTCTTTCGGGCGGAAGGGCTGCCGCTCGACCTCGCCTTCATCCCGATCATCGAGAGCGGGTTCAAGACCAACGCGCTGTCGAAGGCCAAGGCCAAGGGACCCTGGCAGTTCATGGTGCCGACGGCGCACGACCACGGGCTGAAGACCAACTGGTTCATCGATGAACGGTCGGACTTCGAGAAATCCACGGTCGCGGCAGCTCAGTACCTGAAGATGCTGTCGAAGATGTTCGATGGCGACTGGCACCTCGTCCTCGCCGCATACAACGGCGGCCAGGGACGCGTGCAGCGCGCCATGAAGAGCGCCGGCATGTCCGACTTCTGGCAGCTCACGGAATCGTCGCGATACCTGCCCCGTGAAACGCGCGAGTACGTGCCGCTCATTCTCGCGGCGATGGTCGTCGGGCGGAACCCCGCGCAGTATGGATTCGAGCTTGCCACGGCCGAACCGCTCGCCTACGACAAGGTGCCGGTCGATCGCGCCGTGGACCTTCGGCGGGTCGCGGAGTGGTCCGGATCGTCGGTCGACGAGATTCAGTCCCTCAACCCGGAGCTGCGCCGCTGGACGACGCCCCTCAAGTACCGTGACTACGAGCTGAAAGTCCCCTCAGGGACCGGAGAGCAGGTTCGCGACAGGATGGCGTCGGCGCGCGCGTCCGAACTGAACTCCCTCAACTGGTACACCGTCCGGCGTGGTGAATCGCTCGCGGCGATCTCGCGCAAACTGCGCGTCAGCAAGACCGAACTGGCATCGGCGAACAGCCTCTCGGCCAAATCAAAGGTTCGCGCCGGGCAGGAGCTCCTGATCCCGCGGGCACCGACGACGCTGATGGCCACGCGCACCGAGCGCGCTGCGCCTCCCGTGCTCGCCTCGCGCCCGGTCACCGGCACCGCCGCGGTCCCCGACGCCGTGCGGGCGTCATCGCGGAACCCGAGCACCTATTACCGCGTCAAGCGCGGCGACACGCTCTTCTCAGTCGCACGCCTCTTTGACACGACCGTCGAGAAGATCAAGGGCTGGAACCGCCTCCGTGGAAATGCGCTGAGCGTCGGCAAGAAGCTCGTAATAAGGAAGCGATAGCCCCCAACGCCAGATTGACATTCCTGACAGCTCGCATGCGGCGCGCTGCTGCAGATACTGCGTCGTTTTCCCGACGTACTTCGTAATCCCTCCGGTTTGCCGGCGCGCCGTTCTTTGCACCCGCTGCCCGTGTGCTAGCGTGCATGCGGACGGCGGCGGTGTTCGGCATCGAGGCATGCCCGGTGCAGGTCGAAGTCGACGTTTCCTTCGGCTTGCCCGCCTTCAACCTGGTCGGCCTGCCCGACGCGTCGGTTCGCGAAAGCCGCGATCGCGTGCGGAGCGCCATCAGGAACTCGGGTTTCGAGTTCCCTCCTCATCGGATCACCGTCAACCTTGCCCCGGCGGATATCCGCAAGGCCGGTTCGTCGTTCGACCTGCCGATTGCGCTGGGCGTGCTGGCCGCCTCGGGCTGTGTCACCCGCCGCGACGTGCGGGACGTCCTTCTGATTGGCGAGCTCTCGCTTGACGGCGGCATCCAGGCGACGCGTGGCGTGCTGCCGGTCGCCGCGGCCGCCCGGCGGGACAACCTCCGCGCGCTCCTCCTCCCGTGGCCGAACCACGCCGAAGCGGCGGTCGTGCACGGCCTGTGTTTGTACGGCGTCCGTTCGCTTGCGGAGGCGGTCTCGGCGCTGAACGAACCCGACCGCTTCGAGCAGTGCGATCCGCCGCCGCGCGCTCCTGCCCGCGCCGCCGCATTCGACGGCGACTTCGCCGACGTTCACGGGCAGGCGATGGCGAGACGCGCGCTCGAGATCGCCGCAGCCGGCGGTCACAACACGTTGATGATCGGTCCGCCGGGCTCGGGTAAGACGATGATGGCCCGGCGGCTCGGCGGCCTTATGCCCTCGCTGACCTTCGACGAAGCGCTGGAAGTTACGTCGATCCATTCCGTCGCGGGACTGATTCCCGTCGGCGAGGGGCTCGTGTCGTCGCGCCCGTTCCGCGCGCCTCACCATACGATCTCGGACGTGGCGCTGGTCGGCGGCGGGGCAAGTCCGCGGCCCGGGGAGATCAGCCTCGCGCACCACGGCGTCCTGTTTCTCGACGAGATGCCGGAATTCAGCCGGCATGTCCTGGAAGTACTGCGTCAGCCCATCGAGGAAGGTTGCGTACGGATCGCGCGTGCGGCGCGCACCGTGAGCTTCCCGGCGCAGTTCATGCTCGTGGGGGCAATGAACCCCTGCCCGTGCGGCTACTTCGGCGACGCTGTGCGGGTGTGCCGGTGCACGCCGCCACAGATCGCGCGGTACGGATCGCGTCTGTCGGGACCGCTTCGCGACCGTGTGGACCTGACGGTGCCGGTCGCGGCTATGCCGGCGCGCGAGCTTGCTGACGCCGCCGGAGGAGAGCCGTCGTCGGCCATCCGTGAGCGCGTCGTGTCGGCGCGCAGCCGGCAGTTGGAGCGTCGAGGCGGCCTCAATTCCCGCCTCCACGGACGATCGCTGCGGCGGGCGACGACCCTTCGCGATCCGGCACGAGGCATGTTCAACGCCGCCCTGACCCGCTTGTCACTGACCGCGCGCGGGCACGATCGGGTACTGCGGGTGGCTCGCACAATTGCTGACCTGGCGTGTACCGACGAGATCGCGCCCGATCATCTGGCGGAGGCGCTGCAGTTCAGGGGCGAGGGATAGCTGTGGTACAGTTACGAGTTCTGAACAAAATTAACGTGCTGACGAAGCGACCGACGGTCGGATTGGCCATCCGCACGAAAAGAGGCGTGCTGCGGTTCTCCGTTTCGTTGCTGCCCCTGTTGGCCGTCATCGTGTGCGGCGTCACGCTCCCGCTGCTCGTCGGGCTTGGGGCGCGCTGGAGCGCGCATGCCCCCATCAGTGAGCTGCGTACCGAGAACGCGCTGCTGCGCATGGAGAACGCAAGCTATCGGGAAGCGACCGGCCAGCTTGCCTCGCAGATTTCCTCGCTGCAGACGGCGGTCGATGACATCGGCGCGCGCGCGAAGGTGGATCCCTCGGCACAATCGGCCATCAATCGGCTGCCGGCGCGAGTCAGGAACCGTGCGATGGGGGGCTCCGCGCTGAGCAGCCCTCTCCTGAGCGGCGCATTCCCGGACCAGGCGTTTGCCGTGCTCCGCGACCTTCTGGGCGTCATGGAAACGCGCCTGATCAGCGTACGATCCGGCGTGGAGCGACGCCAGGCGCTGGCGGCCGCGACGCCCTCGATGTGGCCGCTCGCTGGGTGGATCACGTCGAGCTATGGCAACAGGACCGATCCATTCAACGGCGACGCCGACTTCCATCCCGGGCTCGACATCTCGGCAAACCATGGACAGGAAATCTACGCGCCGGCCGACGGCGTGGTGGAAAGCGCCGCCGTCAACGGCAGCTACGGCAACCAGATCACCATCACCCATGGATTCGGCCTGACGACCCGGTACGGCCATCTCTCCCGCTATGCCGTCACAACCGGACAGCCCGTCCGCCGGGGCCAGGTGATCGGATTCGTGGGTTCCACCGGGCGTTCCACAAACCCGCACCTGCACTACGAAGTCCTGGTCAACGGTCAGCTCACCAACCCGCTTCGCCTGCTCGCCGGACGATAACTGGGTGCTTAAGGGTGCTGGGAGGTGCCGACCTGAAGCACCTCTGTCCCCGCACCCCTTAGCACCTGTTCGCACCCCGTAGCACCTCTCAGCACCCCTTTTGCTACAATCGTTCGATAGCCTTACGCCTTTCTTCCTGAATGCTGGTCAACACTATCCTCGCAAGAGTCATCGGCACGCAGAACGAGCGTGACCTCAAGAAGCTGCGTCCGATCGTCATCGAGATCAACGCGAAAGAAGCGGACGTTCAGAAGCTGTCTGATGTCCAACTTCGAGAGAAGACGGTGGAGTTCCGCCGGCGCCTCGAGGCCGGGGAAACGCTCGACGATCTGCTGCCCGAGGCGTTCGCCGTCGTCCGCGAGGCGGGCCGCCGCGTCCTGAACATGCGGCACTTCGACGTCCAGCTGATCGGCGGCGTCGTGCTCCACCGGGGCAAGATCGCGGAGATGAAGACGGGCGAAGGCAAGACGCTCGTCGCCACGCTTCCGGCGTACTTGAACGCCCTTGCCGGCCAAGGCGTCCACGTCGTGACCGTGAACGACTACCTCGCGCGCCGCGATTCCGAGTGGATGGGACGGCTCTACCGCTTTCTCGGCATGTCGGTGGGGGTGATCCAGCACGAGCTGAACGACCAGGAGCGGCAGGTCGCATACGCCTCGGACATCACCTACGGCACCAACAACGAGTTCGGCTTCGACTATCTCCGCGACAACATGAAGTTCGACCTCGCGCATTACGTGCAGCGCGGTCACAACTACGCCATCGTCGACGAAGTCGACAGCATCCTGATCGACGAAGCCCGCACCCCGCTCATCATCTCGGGTCCGGCGGAAGAATCCACCGACCTGTACTACGAGGTGGACCGCATCATTCCGAGGCTCACGCCCGGCGCCGTGACACAGGGGAATGTCAAGGCGGAGGACCGCGAAGAGCTGGAAAAAACCGGCGACTACATCAAGGACGAGAAACACAAGACCGTGACGCTGACCGAGAGCGGCATGGCCAAGGCGGAAAAACTACTGGCCCACCGGCTGCAACCCGGCGGCCTGTACGACCCGGCGAACATGCCGCTCCTCCACCACATCCACCAGGCACTCCGCGCGCACACGCTCTTCCGGCTGGACGTGGATTACATGATCAAGGACGGCGGCGTCGTCATCGTGGACGAGTTCACCGGACGGCTCATGCCCGGCCGGCGCTGGAGCGACGGCCTGCACCAGGCGGTCGAGGCCAAGGAGAAGGTGAAGATCGAGCGCGAGAACCAGACGCTCGCAACGGTCACCTTCCAGAATTACTTCCGCAAGTACAAGAAGCTCTCCGGCATGACCGGCACGGCCGATACGGAAGCCGAGGAATTCAACAAGATCTACAAGCTGGACGTCATGGTCATGCCGACCAACCGTCCGCTGCGGCGCGTCGAGGAACCGGACACCGTCTACAGGACCGAACGCGAGAAGTACGAAGCGATCGTCAGCGACATCATCGAGAAGCAGAAGGAAGGCCGTCCGGTGCTGGTCGGCACTGTTTCGATCGAAAAATCGGAACGCCTGTCGAAGCTCCTGAAGCTGCGGGGCATCCGGCACGTCGTCCTCAATGCGAAGTACCACGCGCAGGAAGCGGACATCGTCGCCCAGGCTGGCCGGAAGGACACGGTCACGATCGCGACGAACATGGCCGGACGCGGCACCGACATTCTGCTCGGCGGCAATCCTGAGTACATCGCACGCCAGCAGACGCTCGGCGACGAGCTTGCCGAGAAGCTGCCCAAGAGCGAAGCCAAGTTCGTCGACGACGAGGAGTT
>JACDCA010000071.1 GCA_013694635.1 Acidobacteriota bacterium
CCCAGCCGGTCGGCACATCGTTCAGCACGTCCCACCGGGCTTCCCGATTGCCTTCGCGTAGACTCATCCGTCGCAGCCGGCGAACGACCGCTCCGACACCACGTGACAGACCGGTGGAGACGATCGCTCCAGGCGGCGTCTTGAAAAACGGCGCGAATTTGTCGGGGAAGCCTGGCATCGTGCAGCCGATGCAGATGCCGCCCGCCTTCATGCACCCGCCCATGTGATTCATTGCTCCACGCTGGACGATGTTGCAGTTGACGACCGGGCCCCAGCAGCCGATCTCCACCAGACACTCGGGATCGCCGTACTCGTGCGCGAAGGTTCCCTCTTCGTAGTACCCCGCGCGGGTGCAGCCCTGATGCACGGTCTGCCCGAACAGCCACGCCGGACGCCCGAGCTCATCGAATGCCGGCAGCGGTCCGAGACCCTGCAGAAACAGCAGGATGGCGAATACCGTTTCCGTGAAGTTGTCGCCGACCGGCGCGCAGCCGGGGATGTTGATCACCGGAAGGCCGAACGCGCTCCGGTAGTCCTTTCCCAGCGAATCCATGACGCTCATCGAGCCGGTCGGATTGCCGGCAGCTGACGGGACGCCGCCCCAGGTCGCACACGTGCCGATCGCCATCGTCGCCGCCGCGCCAGGCGCAAGCCGGTGGAGCCAGGTTGCCGTCGGGACGGGATGCGACACGTCTCCGTGGTCCGCCTCGCCACTCACCACCTCCATGCCCATCGCAGAAAAATACCCCCCGGTGCGCTGCGCGATCCGTTCGTCGGCAACTGAACCCTCGAAGACAAGCACGTACGGGTCGCCCAGCTCGCCGGCCGCGGCGTCCTTGAACGACTGCACGAAGTCTTTGCCGGATTCAACCGCCAGAACAGGGTGGTGCAGGATGACTTTCGGCATCGCAGGGACGATGCCTAACAGGAGACCTTCGATGCCGGGGTTCGTCGCGCCGGTGACCGCGATGGAGCAACCGTCGCAGCTCATGCCCGCAAGCCAGAAGACGTGCACGGTCGTGATCGGACCAAGCGGCAGGCGTTGCCGCTTGTGTTCGGGCATCGTCTCCGGAATCGAAGGCTGCCCCCCGTGGACTTTCTCTCCCGCTACTGGCATCGCCATGAGCTACTCCTAGCAGATCCGAGGCAGCCGTGCCGAGCGCGCCTTTCCATGCGGCGTAAAGGCAGCGACTGACGATAACACACCGCCTTACGAGAGCAACAGTTCCAGGTCTTCGGTCTTCAGGTTCCTGATTAGGGCCGGATCGGCTGACAGGATCGCGTCGGCGAGCTGCCGCTTCGAGGCCTGCATCTGCGCTACCTTCTCTTCGACGGTGTCTTTCGCGATCAGGCGGTAGGCAAACACGTGTCGGGCCTGGCCGATGCGGTGCGCACGGTCGATCGCCTGCGCTTCGGCAGCGGGGTTCCACCAGGGATCGAGCAGGAAGACGTACTCGGCAGCGGTGAGGTTCAAACCGACACCCCCGGCCTTCAGGCTGATCAGGAACACGCGGCAGTCGGGATCCGTGGAAAACCGCTCGACGCGTGCCGACCGGTCGCGAGTCTGGCCATCGAGATACTCGTAGGTCACCTGCTCCTGGTCCAGCCGCTCGCGCAGCAGCCCCAGCAACTCCGTGAACTGCGAGAACACGAGCGCCTTGTGCCCCTCGTCGACGAGCTCCATCAAGCGCGGAATGAGCACGTCGAATTTGGCCGACGGCGCATCCGCGCGTCCTTTGTCCACGAGGCCGATGTGGCTGGCGGCCTGGCGCAGTCGCAGCAGCGCTTCGAGCACGTGGATCTTGGACTTGCCAAGGCCGTCGCGTTCAACGCGCTTCAGGAGACTCGTGCGGTAATACACGCGGAGCTCGTTGTACGCCTCCCGCTGCGCGTCGTCGAGCTCGCAGTAGATCGTCTGCTCCGTGCGCGACGGCAACTCGGGCGCGACCTGCGCTTTGGTGCGGCGCAGGATCAATGGCTTCAGCGCGCGCGAGACGAGCGCGAGATCTTCCCCGCCGTCGCGGCTCTGCGGCAACGTCGAGCGCCGAAACGCGCTCGACGTGCCGAGCAAGCCCGGGTTGAGGAATTCGAAGAGGCTCCAGAGCTCGCCGATGTGATTCTCAACGGGGGTTCCGCTGAGCGCCAGGCGGTGGCGTCCCCGCAGGAGCCGTGCGGATTTCGACGAGGCGCTCGCGACATTCTTGATCGCCTGCGCTTCGTCGAGGATGACGTAATCGAACTCCTCCTCTGAGAGCCGGAGGACATCGCGCCTGAGCGTGCCATAGGTGGTCAGCACCAGGTCATGCCCCTGGATCGACGCCCGGTTGCGGTCTGGACCGCTGTAATCGAGCACGCGCAGCCCCGGCGCAAAGCGCCGAGCCTCCGCCATCCAGTTGAACACCAGCGAGCGCGGGACCACCGCCAGCGACGGCCGCACGGGGCCATCCTGTTCCACGCGCCGCGCGTCCAGCAGCGCGAGAACCATGACGGTCTTGCCGAGACCCATGTCATCGGCAAGACACCCGCCGAACCCGAACCGGCGCAGGAAATCGAACCAGCCGAGGGCCTCGAGCTGATACTCGCGCAGCGTGCCCATGAAAGAGGCGGGCACCGTCATCTGACGGACGCCGGCAAACGACTGCATCGCGGTGCGCGCCCGCGCGAAGGCCTCGTCGACGTCAACCGCCGGCTGGCTCTCGAGCAGCGCGTCGAGCAAGGCTGCCTGAGATGGCTGATATCGGATGTGGTCAGCTTCGAGCTGGCCGAAACCGGCGATGCGCGTGTAGCGGCGCAGCCACTCCTCCGGGACCATCCCGCGCGTGCCGTCGTCCAGTCGGATGGTGCCTTCTCCGCGTTTCAGTGCGGCGAGCAGATCGGTCAGCGGCACCGAGCGTCCTTCGCCAAAATCGAGGTCGCCGTGCAGCTCGAACCAGTCGATGCCGGACTTCACCTGGAGTCGCATCGCCTGCGCCGTACGGAACGCCGAACCTTCCGCCTCCACGTGCCAGCCCTCGGCGACGAGCGTCCGGACGGCGCGGCCGAACTGCGCAATGGCAACCGTGAGGTCGCCCGGTTGCCCCGCCACGGCGAACCCCCGACGAAACCCAAGTTGCTGCAGCCGGTGCACGGCCTGTCGTTCGGCGGTTGCGTCACGCCGCAC
>JACDCA010000307.1 GCA_013694635.1 Acidobacteriota bacterium
CGGGGAGGCCGTGCGCTCGGGCGCCTTCTATGGCACTCTTCAGGTGGCCGACGACGTCGTGCTTTTCGACGGTGGTCTTGGTCAGCTCCCAGCCTGCGCCGCCCTCGCGGTTTCTCCGTGGGTTCTCGGTTTTAGCGAAACGGTCTGGCTGCCGCATCTCGTTCTCGGTGTGACGGAACTGGCCGCTGCCTTTGTCGCCAAGACAGTCCCGGTGATCGCGCATTGCCCGTCGTCACGGCCGCGCAGCGCGGCAACCTCCTGCCCATCAACCGTTTCAACCAGCCCGGTACATATGCACTCACGCACGTATCGGTCATCGACGGAACGGGCGCGCCGGTAAAACGCGACCAAACGATCGTGATTGCCGGTGGAGCAATCACCTTTACCGGCGATACTGGTGCTGCACAGATTCCCTCGTCAGCCGATGTCCTGGACCTGACCGGGCACACGGTCTTCCCCGGCCTCGTGATGAGGCACGAGCACCTGCACAACGAACCCAGCGTGAGTGCGCAGCTGTGGCTTGCGCGAGGGGTGACGACGGTCCGTACCGCCGGCGCGTTCGAGCCCGCGAGCGATCTCAACATCCGCGATTGGATTCGCGAAGGCCGCTCGCCCGGCCCGGAGCTGTTCCTGAGCGGCCCATTCCTGTCCGAACACGCCGAGCATCTGGTGCGGATCGTTCCGCTCACCAGGCTGCGCGACGCCGATCACGCGAGGCGGATGGTCCGCTACTCAGCGGAAGAGGGGTTCGACGCGATCAAGGTCTACCGTGGCATCACGCCGTCGATGCTGCGCGTCGTTGTCGCGGAAGCGCGCAAGCATCGACTACCGGTACTCGGGCACCTCGAGGCCGTGACATGTGCCGAAGCCTCCCGAATCGGCATTGATTCGATCGAGCACGGGATCACCGGGTGCGTCAATCAACGCACCGGCCCTGATGTGCCCCGTCTGCGTGATCCGCAAGCGGCGGCCATCCAGGCGCTGTTCGCGAGCTTTGTGAAGCACAACACGGCTGTAACAGAGACCCCTGTGGATCTGCGCCCGTTCACGCCGCCGGAACTCGCCGTCCTGCACACGGGGTCGCGAGATGATTACGAACGCCGGCTCGCGGCCGGCCTGCGCGGGGTGGGGACGACCACCGTCGTCGACGACAAGCAGGGGGCGCCCAGCCTCACGCTGGCGTTCGTTCGGGCGGGAGGCACGGTGGTGCTCGGCAGCGACTCGGGCGGCATGCCCCGCATCCCCGGGTTTTCGAATCTGCGCAGCCTGAAACTGCTGTACACCAACTACGGCTTCGATGCGGTCGAGGCGATCAGGATCGCCACTTACGAGGGCGCGCGGTTCCTCCGGATCGACAAGCGAACCGGGACAATCGCCGCACGGAAAGAAGCGGATCTCGTCGTCGTGCGGGGCGACCCGTCGAAGCGGATGCGCGATGTGGACGATATCGCACTCGTGTTCACGAACGGCGTCCGCTACGATCCTGCGAAGCTGCTCGAAGCGAACCGGGGGTTGTACAAGTTCGCCGCCCACGAGCATGCATTGAGGCGGTGAGAAGACAGAGCGGAGCTGTCAGCGCGGCGCGGCGCGCAGGGCCTCCAGCAGGTGCGCATGCTCGTACTTGGCCGCGTAGTCGGCGGCGGTCAGCCCGTCGGACGATTTCATGTCAAGCCGGGCGCCCGCTCCAATGAGCGCCCGAATGAGGCGATCGTGGCCGGGATCCTGAACCGCCGCGTACATCAGCGCCGTCCTCCCGGTCCCACTCTCCACCAGGTTCGGATCGGCTCCGCGGCGCAGCAACAGCCGAAGCGGCGCTTCGAGCCCGTGCGATGCGGCCGACATCAGTCCGGTGTGTCCATCCTGCGCCGCATGATCTGGACTGAGCCCACGGTCGAGCAGCAGGGCCAACGAGGCTGTGTCTTCCTGCGTCACTGCCAGAAAGACCATCCGGTTCGTGTTGCGTTGAGAAACGAGAAGCTTCGCGCCTGAATCGAGCAGGAGGCGGAGCTTCGCCGTGTCGCCCGCCTTCACCGCGTCGCGCAGCGCCGACCAGCTGTTGGTCGAGAGGGCATCGACCTCTGCGCCTGCATTGATCAGGGTTCGTACCACATCGCTGCGGCCGCTGTAGCCTGCCGCGAACATCAGGGGCGTGAATCCGCGGGCGTCCGCCACGTTCGGGCGAGCGCCTCTGCTCAATAGCAGCTCCACTCGATCCAATCCGCGAGTCGCCGCCCACATCAGCGCCGTCGTCGCCTCCGCGTTCGTCACATTCGGATCCGCGCCTGCGTCGAGCAGCGCCTTCATCGCTGCGGGCGTGCCGAACAGCGTCGTCTTCATCAGCGCCGTCGTCCCGTCCGTCCAGCCTTCGTCGCTCGCCGGTGCGCGGCGCGGGCGTCGATCCGTGTCGGTCAGTGCTGCCGATCGGCCCGGCCCGCCCGTCAAGACCAGCGCCATGGTGGCCCACGCAGAACCCGCATACGAGATGAACTGGTCGCGTCCGTGGGGAAAGCCCGTTTCGAAGTACGCG
>JACDCA010000078.1 GCA_013694635.1 Acidobacteriota bacterium
GCTGGGGGCGGGGGGCTGAAGGTCTGCGACCTGGTCGTGGCGACGATCGTTGCCGCGAGAAGAAGGGCGGTTGCAACGACCAGGGATCGTTTCTTCATGGCGCGCAGTTTATCGCGGGAGGCCCACTGCATCGATCCAGTCGATCGGCCGCGGCTCCTGCGCCCGCGCGCGCCTCGCCCCGAACACGATCGCGAAGACGATCGCGAGCGCGATCGCCACCATCACGCTGGCGGTGCGGCGGCGCATGCGGCGCACGGCAGTCCAGCTTTCCTGATCGACGTAATACAGGTCCGCCCCAACCTGCCGGATGACCGCTCGTTCTCTGAGCCGGCGCAGAATTACGCCGCGCGACACGCCGAGCTGCTCGAGGGAACGCGCCTGTTCGCGTGACGTCGCTCCTGCGGTGACGAATCGCGACACCATGCGTCGCTCTTTCGCCAGAATGACCGCGATGACGTGGTTCATGAGGTAAGGCACCGGTAGCGGCGAACGTCCGGTGGTGCGGCAAGGTGACCGTCGAGCCGGGCGAAACCCGCCGCGATATGCGCGGACCGGCCGTGCGCATCGAGCGCCGCCTCGTCGGTCCACTCTTCGTAGAACGTGAAGTCGGTTGGATCCGCGCTGTTCTGCATCAGGTCGTAGACGACGCACCCGTGCTCCTGCCGCGTCGGGTCCACCGCCGCGAGCAGGACGCTCTTGACGTGTTCAACGCTCTCCGGTTTTGCCACGATCCGCGCCACCACGCCGACGACGTGTTTCGCCATGCGCGAAGCTTATCCCACCCTTATTGACTCGGCGACGCTGTTGAGGCAAAGGTTATCCCATGAAAATGCACCGGACCCTGACCGCCCTTGCCGTCCTCGCCGGCGCAGTCGCCGCGCTCTCTGCCTTCGAGACGGTGTCGATGATCGAAGTCGAAGGCGAAGCCGCCAAGTACTGGACGCGCTGGCGCGGCCCGTCCGGCCAGGGTGTCGTCAAGACCGGCAAGTACACCGACAGGTGGGCGCCGACCGAGCGCGTGAAATGGAAGTCGCCAGTACCTGGACGCGGACACTCTTCGCCGATCGTGTGGGGGGACAACATTTTCCTCACGACGGCGCACGAGGATGGCGCCAAGCTCTCGGTCCTGGCCTTCCGCCGCTCCGATGGCAAGCAGTTGTGGGAGACGTTCGTCCCGTCGGACGGCGTTGAGCGCATCTATCCGAAGAACAGCCACGCCTCGGCAACGGTGGTGACCGACGGCAAGCTGGTGTACGCGTCGTTCGGCACGCACGGCCTGATGGCCGTGGATTTCAAAGGCAAGATTGCGTGGCGCACACCGGTGGGGGCCCTCAACAACTATCACGGCAGCGCGGGCTCACCGATCCTGTACAAGGACCGGATCTTCATCTTCCAGGATCACCGGGGTACTGCCACGACGAAATCATTCGTCGCGGCGTATGACAAGAACACCGGAGCGCCGGTGTGGAAGACCGATAGGGTTGAAACGACCGGGTGGGGCACGCCCGTGGTGATCCGAGCGGGGGATCGCGACGAATTGATCGTCAGCAGCCAGCGCAAAGTTTACGCCTACGACCCGCAAACGGGCAAAGAGCTCTGGACGGTTGGAGGGCTGACGTTCGAAGTGATCCCGACGCCGGTCGTCGCCGAAGGGCTCGTGATCTGTTCGTCGGGGCGTCAAGGTCCCACTATCGCGATCCGGCCGGGTGGCAGCGGCGACGTGACGTCCACACATGTGGCCTGGACGTCACCGAAGGGATCCCCCTTCGTCCCCTCCGGCGTCGTCGTCGATGGCGTGCTGTACCTGGTGAACGATCTGCAGAGCATCCTTACCGCCCACGACGTGAAGACGGGGCAGGTGCTCTACCAGGGCCGGTTGGGGGAAGCGAAGAAGGAAGGATTCTCGGCGTCGCCGATCGCTCACGACGGCAAGGTGTTTTTCACGAACGACGATGGGGAGACGTTCGTTCTGCAGGCGGGGCGCGAGTTCAAGCTGCTACACGTGAACCAGCTCGGCGAGCAGACGCTGGCCTCTCCCGCGCTCGTCGACGGCCGCTGGTACTTCCGGACGGCCTCGTCACTGATGGCCATCGAGTAGCACCGGGGGTCAGATCTTGTTTCTTGCACGACTGTCCTCCGTCGTGGACGTAATCGGTTCAGGACGATCGTGCAAAAAACAAGATCTGACCCATCTGACTCATCTGACCCCGTTACTCCCGGGCAAATGAGCCGAAACGCACGCGCCTGTCACATTTCGATGTGATGAAACCGGTGATGAGACCTGTCGCGCGCGGCGGGCCTGTCGGGCTTCTCAGCCGCTGGGCCACGTTCAACGGCGTCGGCCTGGCCGGCGTTGCCGTCCAGCTCGGCGTCCTCACGGCCCTCGTCGCATTCACGCACCTGCCGATCGCCATCGCCACGGCACTCGCGGTTGAAGCCGCGCTGCTCCACAACTTCGCCTGGCATCAGCAGGTGACCTGGCGTGACCGGCGCGCGCGGGATGCGCGTGACGTGCTCGCGCGCCTCGCACGGTTCCACGCAGTGAATGGCGGCATTTCGCTGGTTGGCAATATCGTGATCACTTCGGCTCTCGTCTCCAGCGGTCTCGATCCATTGCTTTCAAACCTCGCGGCGATCATGCTGTGCTCCAGCGTGAACTTCATCGCGGGCGACCGCCTCGTGTTTGCCGGACGATCGACGGCGCGGTCATGTGTTCTGCTGCTACTGCTGGTCCCGGCGCCCGCAGTGACGGCAGCTGCGGCAGCCGAAGATAACGGCGTGCTGGTGGTCTCCGGTCCGTCGGCGGCCGCCCTTGCAGCGTGGGAGAAGTACGTCGCCACCGTCGATGCGCGCCACGCGCAGTCATCGCCGAAGGACTTCTTCGCTCTTGATACGCGACGCCTGGCTAACTGGCGCGAGCAGGCGAAGAGTGGCAAGGTCCCGATGGTGGAGGTCGACCCGCCCGGCGCACCCAACTCGAAGATTCACCATTGGGCCGGCGCGATCCATGTCCCGAACACCACGGTTGGCGCCGTCGTCAAGCGCCTCCAGGACTACGCGGGGCGCGAGTCCGAGTTCTACAACGAGGTGAAAGCGTCGAGACTCATCGCCAGGGACGGCGACAGCGTACGGGTCTTCCTCAGGCTGGAACGCGGCGCGTACCGTGTCTCGGCCACGCTGGACACGGAACACCTGGTCGAGTACCGCCGCCTCGGAGAAACGCGTGCGGCGAGCCGCTCCGTCGCGACGAAGATCGCGGAACTGCAGAACGTCGGTGAGCCGAACGAACGCGAGAGGGCACCCGGCAGCGACCGTGGGTTTCTATGGCGACTGAACGCCTATTGGCGATTCGAACAGGCCGGAGACGGCGTCCTGATCGAATGCGAGTCGGTGTCCCTCAGCCGGGACGTGCCGCCCCTTGCGCGTTTATTCGTCTCGCGGATCGTGAAGGGCATCGCTCGCGAATCCCTCGAGCGAACATTACGCAGCCTGCGGACGTTCTTAATTCGCGGCGCCTGAGGGCTCACAGGAGATCAGGATTTGGAACAGGAGATCAGGAGATCAGGAGCTATTTTTCTTGAAACCAAAACAACTCCAGATTTCCTGATCTCCTGTTAGAACTCTTTTTATCTCCTGTTATTTGACACGGATCTCGAATAACTTCGGCCAGAGCTTACCGGTGACGAAGAGGCGGTCCTTCGCGGCGTCGTAGGCGATGCCGTTGAGGACGTCGGTTGACGCGGGGTCACGCGGGCTGAGAATGCCGGTCAGGTCGATCCAGCCGATGACGGCGCCGGTTTTCGGTGAGATGCGCGCGATCCGATCGGTGCCCCACACGTTGGCGTAGATCTCCCCTTTCACCACTTCGAGCTCATTCAGCTGTTGAACGGGGCGACCGCCATCCCGAACTTCCAGACGTCCGATCTCCTTCAACGACGTCGGATCCAGAAACCGCAACGACGCCGTGCCATCGCTCATGATGAGGCGTGTGCCGTCATAGGTCAGGCCCCACCCCTCGCCGGGATAATTGAACGTCTTCGTACGCTGAAAAGTATTCCGGTCGTAGACGAAGCCGAC
>JACDCA010000095.1 GCA_013694635.1 Acidobacteriota bacterium
CTCGCGGGCGAGGACGACGTGGTACAGGCGCGTGCCACGCACACGCGCGGTGACCAGTTCGGTCGTCGTGTTGGTGATCGTCACCGTGCCGGTGACGTAATAGCTGTAGCCCTTCGCGCGGGTGCGCTCGGTGACCGATGGTGACAGAACCCGCGCCAGGGTCCACCGACGGCGAGGATCGACGACTCGGGAGCTCACGTGGTCAATGGTACCGTGCCGCGCAGATTCATGTCGCGAGCGTCAGGCCCGGAATGTCGGTGAAGTCTGTCGGATTGAGTGTCCACAGGGCGGCCCCGTTGGTCAGCGCGTACGCCGCAATAGCGATGTCGATCTCGCGCCCGCGCGGCCGCGCCATGCGGCGGTAGAGCTCGGCGGCCAGCAACGCGTCGTCGAGACCAAAGCCGAATATTGCGTCGCTCGGAAAAAGAATCTCGCGCGAATCCCGCTCCTCGGCGGTGCGCGGTCCGCGGTCCCATTCGTACAGCACCGGAGTCGAAATCGCCATCCTGAGACCGTCGCTGATGAAACCGCGCAGCACGGGTGCGGCCGTTCGAGCGCCAGTCAACGCCGCAATCAACGCGGACGTGTCAACGTGAATCATTCCGCAGGACGGCGCCGCCCGCCCTGGCGACGCGCGCGCCTGACCGCGCCGAGCTCGCGTCCGACCTCTGACTGGGCGCGAGTCGGGGGCCGCGCGATCATCTTATCGACGGCCTCGAGCATCTGACGACGCTCGCTCTCGGTGAGCCGTCCAGATCGTGCGGCATATTCGGCGACCGCCTCGCGCACGATCATGCTCTGCGGTTTGCGCAGCCGCTCCGCCGTCTTCTTCAGCGTCTGGGCTGTGCCTTCGTCCACCGAGAAGGTCAGCTTTACCATATCGATACCATACTACCATACCGAACGGTCGCCAAAGGCCGCGCCGCCTGCTATTGACGACCAAAAAAGGTCGGATATAGAGTTGGAGGTTGAGGACCGTCTCATTTCCCCCGGGAGAGTCATGATCGTTCGGCGTCTTCTTCTCTTGGTCCTTTGCCCGCTCTTGTCCCTGCCCGCGTCCGCGCAAACTCCAAGCGGCACCGGATCCCTTCATGGAACGGTCGTCGACCCGAGCGGCGCCGCCATCGCCGGTGCGAAGGTCATCGTCGCGGCAACCTCTGAAATCAAGACAACGAGCACTGATCACTCCGGGGGATTCGTCATCCCGGCGCTGCCTCCGGGACCGTATTCGATCAGCGTCGAGGCGCCGGGGTTCGACGCGGGTGCAGCGCGCGTCGCGATCGCCGCCGGGGAGGACCGGACGGTCACGATCAACCTGCGGATCGCGGCCGTGCGCGACACCGTGACGGTCGGCTCAGGACGGCTCGGATCTCACGAGCCCCTCGAACCGCGGTTGCCGGGCAGCTACGAGTCGATCGATCGTGCGGAACTGGATCGCTTGCATGCGCCGAGCGTCAATGAGGCGCTGCGGAAAGTCAGTGGCGTCATCGCGCGCGACGAAGAAGGGTTCGGCCTGCGGCCGAACATCGCGCTCCGCGGCCTCAATCCGACGCGCTCGTCCAAGGTCCTGCTGCTCGAAGACGGCGTTCCACTCGCCTTCGCTCCCTACGGCGACAATGCGAGCTACTACCATCCGCCGATCGAACGATTCGACGCGATCGAGGTGCTGAAAGGCTCCGGGCAAGTGGCATACGGGCCATCGACCATCGGAGGCGTCATCAACTATCTGACGCCGATGCCTCCCGCACACCCGTCCGGCACCGCCATGCTCGCCATGGGCAATCGGTCGTTCGTGGATGCGGTCGGGACGTTCGGGTCCACCCGGGGCGCGGTCGGGTTCTTCGTCGATGCGATGCGGAAACAGGGAGACGGCGCCCGCGATCACACCTACAGCGCACTCTCAGACTTCAACGCCAAGCTGGTCGTCAGCCCCTCACCCTCGCAGATCTTCACCGCCAAGGGCACCTACTACCGCGAGCGGTCCCGGGTGACGTATTCGGGCCTTCGTGATGACGAGTTCGCGCGGGACCCGCGCCAGAATCCATTCGAGAATGATGCGTTCAGAGGAGACCGTGCCGCCGTGTCTCTCGCGCACCACCTCGCGGCAGGCAGCCGGCTGACCGTCGCATCGACCGGCTACCTGTCGCGGTTCGAGCGGCACTGGTGGCGCCAGTCGAGCAACTCCGCGCAACGGCCGAACGACAGCGCAGATCCCGCGTGCGGTGGGATGGCGAATCTCCTGACCACCTGCGGCAATGAAGGACGGCTTCGCCGTTACGTCTCGGGCGGCCTGGAGTCGCGTGTCCGCGTGCGATTCGGTGCGGCCGGCGAGTCGGAGATCGGGGGTCGTATGCACGGCGAGCTGCAGGATCGCCGGCAGGCGAACGGCGATAACCCGACCGCCCGTTCGGGAGTGGTGGTGGAGGACAACGACCGCCGTGCGAAGGCGTTATCCGCCTTCGCTCAGCACCGTTTCTCGTGGAGGAACATGACGCTCACGCCGGGTATCCGGGTCGAACACATCGCCTTCGAGCGGACGAACCGCCTCGGCGACGGAGGACACGGCGTCGCCGGCAATACGACGCTGACGACGGCCATTCCTGGGGTTGGCGGCGCGGTGAACATCGCGGACCGGGCGGTGCTCTTCGCAGGCATCCATCGAGGGTTTGCGCCGCCGCGGGTCGAAGACGTCATCAGCAATGCAGGCGGCCTGACTGAGCTCGAGGCGGAATTGAGCTGGAATTCCGAGATCGGCGTTCGCGCGCGTCTGAGGGACGGGGTGCGGATCGATGCCACGTGGTTCCGGATGGCGTATGCCAACCAGGTCGTGCCTGCGTCGCTCGCGGGGGGCGTTGGCGCCGCGCTGACCAACGGCGGGCGGACGCGGCACGAGGGCTTTGAAGTCAGCGCGCGCGCGGACGCGCTGCCCGGGCATGCATGGACGAGCGGCGCGTATGCGCGAGTCGCGTACAGCTATGTTCCCGTCGCCGCATTCAGAGGCATGCGGTTCAGCGCCATTCGCGGATTCGAGACCGTGAGCGTCACTGGCAACCGGCTGCCCTACGCACCCGCGCATGTGGGTTCTGCCACGTTTGGGTATGCGTACTCGACACGGGCGGATGCTTTTGTCGAGCTCGTGGCCACATCCGAACAGTTTGCGGACGATCTCAATACCGTGACGAGCACGCCGGACGGTCAGCGCGGCCTGATCCCGACCGTGCACACGTGGAATGCGGGGCTCAACGTTCGTCTGCCGGCACGCCTGACGCTGTTCGGTGTCATCTACAACGTCGCCGACCGTACCTACATTTCCGATCGCTCGCGAGGCATCCTCCCAGGACCGCCGCGTCGCGTCCAGGTCGGCGTCAAGGTGCAGTTCTGAGACGGCTGTCCATCGCCCCACCGTGACTTCACGCGCCATCTTCATT
>JACDCA010000171.1 GCA_013694635.1 Acidobacteriota bacterium
GCTTCGGCGCGATAGGCTGAGCCCGGTTTACGAATCGATTCTGATCAACTCGATATCGAAGACGAGGAGTCCTTTCGGATCGGCACCTTTGTACGCCAGCTCTTCCGGGATCCAGAATCGCCGCTTCTCCCCCTCGACCATCATCTGGACGCCTTCGGTCCAGCCGGGGATCACTTCGTCCAGACCGATCGTGAGCGGCGCACTTCCCGCCGAACTGTCGAACGTTCTCCCGTCAGTCGTCCAGCCGGTGTAGTGGACGGTGACGCGCGAGTTCGGACGTGGATGCCGCGTGCCGGTTCCGGACGCGAGCACTTTGCTGGCGATCCCTGAAGGTGTGCGTGTCGCGGCTGCGGGCGGAGCGGCGACATCCGGCGGCGCCGGGATCTGCCGAGGCCCGGCAGGGGCCGATTCTTTCGGCTCGGTGGAGCATCCGGTGACGAACAGCGTGACGGCGAGCACGGCAATGGAACGCATGAACATGGGCCCATTATCTACGTATCATTAGAGGATCCGGCGATCGCCGGGTTCACATCCAGGAGCAAGGCATGAAGTTGACGAATTACAGGCGCGCCGCGCTGATCGCCGCGGGCATCGCTTTCGCTGTATCGGGTGCATCCGCCCAATCGGCAAAGCGTCCTCAGAAGCAATACTCGATCGAACAGTTCATGAACACGGTGTCCGTCAACGGATCGTCGTTCTCGCCCGACGAGTCACGCATCCTGTTCTCGTCCAACAAGACGGGGATCTGGAATGCGTACACGATCCCCGTTACCGGTGGGGAATGGACGCCCGTGACGACGTCGACGGGGGATTCCACGTTCGCCGTCGCGTATTTCCCGAACGACGAACGGATCCTCTTCACGCGCGACCAGGGGGGCAACGAGCTGAATCATCTCTACGTCCGCACCCCGGACGGGCAGGAGCGCGACCTGACGCCGGGGGAGAAACTGAAGGCGTCCTTCAGCGGATTCACGCCGGATGGCAGCGCGTTCTACGTCCAGAGCAACAAGCGCGATCCGCGGTTCTTCGACATCTATCGGTACGACGCGAAGACCTACGAGCCGACGCTCTTCTACCAGAACGAGGGCTACTTTCCGAGCGCGGTCTCTGACGATGGGAAGTGGGTGTCGCTGACGAAGGTGATTACGACGACCAACACGGACGTCTACCTGTGGAGTGCGGAGACGAAGGAAGTCAAGCGCCTGACGCCGCACACGGGCAACGCCCAGGCCTCGCCGTCGAGTTTCGACCGCGCGTCGAAGTATCTCTACTACACGACCAACGATGGCAGCGAATTCACCCGGTTGCGGCGCTACGAGCTTGCGACCGGCACGCACGAAGACATCGAGAAAGCCAAATGGGATGTGCTCGGCGTCGCGTTCTCGAAGACGGGGAAGTATCGCGGCACCGCCATCAATGAGGATGGGCGCACGGCCATCCGCGTCATCGACACCACCACCGGCAAGCCGCTGATGCTGCCCTCGCTGCCCTCGGGCGGTGTGGCGAGCGTGAACTTCGCGAAAAGCGAATCGCAGATCGCGTTCTATCTCAATGCGGACCGCTCCCCGAGCGACCTCTACTCCTTGAAGATTGGCTCTGACAAGCCGGTGAAGCTGACGAGCGCGCTGAATCCGGAGATCGATCCGGCCGATCTCGTGGATACCCAGGTCGTCCGGTTCAAGGCGCGCGACGGTGTCGAGATCCCGAACATTCTGTGGAAGCCGCACCAGGCGACGCCCGCGAAAAAGGCCCCGGCGATCGTGTGGGTGCATGGCGGCCCGGGCGGACAGACCACCGCCGGTTATAGCGCGGTGATCCAGTACCTGGTCAACAACGGCTACGTCGTCCTCGGGATCAACAACCGCGGCAGCTCGGGTTACGGCAAGACGTTCTTTGCCGCTGACGACCAGAAACACGGGCGCGAGCCGCTGTGGGATTGCGTCGACGCGAAAAAGTACCTGGCGAGCCTGCCGTACGTGGACGGCAGCCGCGTGGGGATCGTCGGTGGGAGCTACGGTGGCTACATGGTCCTCGCGGCACTGACGTATCAGCCCGACGTATTCGATGCCGGCGTGGATCTGTTCGGTGTCTCCAACTGGCTCCGGACGCTCGAGAGCATTCCGGCGTGGTGGGAAGCGCAGCGCACGGCACTCTATGCGGAGATCGGCGACCCGGTGAAGGACAAAGAGTTGCTTCGCAAGATCTCGCCGGCGTTTCACGGCGATAAGATCCGCAAGCCGCTGATGGTGCTGCAGGGGGCGAACGACCCGCGCGTCCTCAAAGCCGAGTCCGACGACATCGTCGCCGCCGTCAAGAAGAACGGCGTCCCGGTGGACTACATCGTCTTTGCCGACGAGGGTCACGGGTTCACGAAGAAGAAGAACCAGATCGAGGGCTATGCCGCGATGCTCAAGTTCCTGGATACGCACCTGAAAGCCAAGTCGACCGGCACAAAGTAAACGGGGGACAGCCACCTTTTTGACCCCCTGAAAAGGGGACAGCCACCTTTTTTCTTGTCAAAAAGGTGGCTGTCCCCCCGGCAGAGTCGACATCCGGTACGCCCTCCGCACGCTGCGCAAGCAGCCGGTCTTTACACTCGTCGCGGTCCTGACCCTGACGCTCGGGATCGGGGCCAACACGGCGATTTTCAGCCTGGTTTACCAGATCCTGCTACGGCCGTTGCCGTATCCGGACGCCGATCGCCTGGTCTTCGTCTGGAACAGCTATCCCCTGATGGGCCTGGACCAGGCCAGCGTCTCGATCCCCGACTACATCGATCGTAAGACGCAGGCGCCGGCCATCGAGGACGCCACGCTCTTCATGAACCGCTCGCTCAACCTTGCCGAGTCCGGCCAGGCGATACAGGTGAGAGGTCTCGCGGTCACGCCGTCGTTCTTCTCGACACTCCAGCGGCAGCCCGCGCTCGGACGTCCGTTCAACGAGGCGGAAGCGGTGCCCGGCGCGGACAAGTCGGTGATCCTCACACACGGACTGTGGCAGTCGCGTTTCGGCGGCGATGACTCGATCGTCGGTCGCGACATCCGCATCAACGGAGAACCTTACCGAGTCGTCGGTCGGCGTCCTGCCGCGTGACTTCGAATTGCCCGGACGCGAGATCGGCGCGCTCGTGCCATTCGCCTTCACCCCGCAGCAGATGTCGGACGCCGGACGCGGTAACGAGTTCAGCCAGATGATCGCGCGGTTGCGCCGGGGCGCAACGATCGAAGAAACCAACGCCCAGATGCGAACGATCGTCGCGAGAAACGTCGATCGGCTTCCGCAGAACGCCGACTTCGTGAAGACGAGCGGCTTCACCGGATTCGCGCGTGCGATCCGCGAGCAGCTGGTGGGGGATACGCGTGTGGCCCTCTACGTCCTGCAGGCGGGCGTGCTGCTCGTGCTCCTCATCGCGTGCTTCAACGTCGCGAATCTGCTTCTGATGCGCGCGAGCGGACGCGGACGGGAGCTCGCGATCCGGACGACGCTCGGCGCCGGGCACTGGCGCCTCGTTCGGCAGATGCTCACGGAAGGCGTTGTGCTCTCATTGCTCGGCGCCGCCGGCGGACTCGCGCTGGGCGTGGCGGGTGTGCGCGCGCTTCTCGCCATGTCCGCAACTCAGATCCCCGGGCAGCCGACGGCGGCGCTGCACCTGCCAGTGCTTGGCTTCACGCTGCTGCTCGCTGTCGTGACCGGGATCGTGTTTGGCGTCGTCCCCGCGATCTCGGTCATCCGGGGCAATACCAATGCGCTGCTCAAAGACGACGCGACACGCGGATCTGCAGGACGAGCCACCGGCTTTTTCCGCGCTGCGCTCGTCGTTGCCGAAGTCGCCATCACCCTGGTTCTCCTGGTTGGCGCGGGCCTGCTGATCAAGAGCTTCGCGAACCTGCAGCGCGTGGATCCTGGATTCCAGAGCGAAAACGTCCTGACCGCACAGATCGTCCTGCCGACGTCCCGTTATCCGCAGCCCGATGCGCGGCGCGCCTTCTGGCTGCGGCTGGCTGACAAGGCGAAGCAGATTCCCGGTGCGTCCGTCGTCGGGCTGACCTCGAACGTGCCGTTCAACGGCAACGTGAGCTCGGGGTCCTACTCGATCGTGGGATATACCCCGGGGCCGGGGGAAGCGCGTCCGCACGCCCGCCAGGAGGTCGTCGGAGTGGACTACTTCACCGCGATGCAGATCCCGGTTGTCGAGGGCCGCGTCTTCAATGAAGGGGACACGGCGGACAGCCCGCAGGTTGCGGTTGTCGATCGCTACCTGGTCGACAAGTACTTCAAAGGCCGGAGCGCCATCGGTCAGGAGATCCAGCGCGGAGGTCCGGACAGTCCCAGGATCCGCATCGTCGGCGTCGTCGGCATCATCAACAGCATCGATCTTGCGCAGCCGGTCACCAAGGAACGGATCTATCGTCCGATCGCCCAGCAGCCGCCGGGCGGGATGGCGCTCGTCGTCAAAGCCGCCATCGATCCTACGCAGCTCGTGTCGCAGGTCCGATCGGCCGTTCAGGAAATCGATCCGGAGCAACCCATCTTCGACGTACGGACGATGGAACAGTGGATGGATCGCGCGCTCGAAGGCCGTCGAACGCCGATGACCCTTCTGGGGATCTTCGGAGCGGTGGCACTGCTGATGTCCGCCATCGGTATCTACGGCGTGCTTGCGTATGCGGTGTCGCAGCGCGTGCGCGAGTTCGGGATCCGGCAGGCGCTTGGCGCAGATTCGAAGTCCATTCTCTCGCTGGTGCTGTCGCAGGGCCTCCTCCGCACGGCCATTGGCGTGGTCATCGGTCTGGCCGGCTCGGTGTTGCTGACGCGATATCTGCAGAGCCTGCTGTTTGGGGTCGGTGCGAGAGATATTCCGGTTTATGCCGGGGTAACTGTTCTGCTCGTAGCCGTCGCGACGCTGGCGTGCTACATCCCCGCGCGCCGCGCAACGCGCATCGACCCGATGGTCGCTCTGCGCGACGCGTAACCACGACCGGGCGCTGATAGCATAGTGACGTGCTGTCGGCCTCGGTCCTTCTTTTCTTCCTCCTTTTCCAGCAATCATCCGCGAGCTGCGCGGACGTTTCCTCCTGCCGTGCGGCGGCGCTCGAGGCGCAGGCGCGCAAAGACTTCGAAGCGTTTCACGATCTCGCGTGGCTCGCTTACCGTAAAGGACGGCAGGACGATGCGGAGCTGATGCTGCTGCTCGCGAGGGCGCAGAGTCTCAGCGGCCGGCCGACCGATGCGCTCGTCATGCTCGAGAGAGTGATGGCGCGTGGGATCTCGACCGACGCGGCGACGAGCGAAGACTTCGCGCGCGTGCGCGCGCTCCCGCGGTGGAAGCCAATGTCGGGGGCATCCGAGCCCGTCCGCAGTCCCGACCCACCAGCACCCTCGGAGAAGCCGAAGGCGGCTCCGGACACGCCGAAGGTTGGTCCGAACACGCCTCCCCCCCGTCCTGTCCGTCGTACAGCCGGCGCTCCGCTCTCCTTCACCACGTTGCTGAGACCGAGCGCGCTTGCGTACGACGCGGTGTCGCGACGCTACCTGATCGCCGATCGCGCAGCGCGGCGTGTCGCGGTCATCGACGAGAACTCAGGGCAGGTGTCGACATTCGTCGGTGCGCAGGGGGCTCTCGGTGACATCGGCGGAATTGCGATCGATCCCCAGCAGGGAGATCTCTGGGTCGTCACCACGACGCCCGGCGGTACGGTGCTGCACCGGCTGCAGCTGATCTCCGGGCGCGTTATTTCGACGGTGCCTCTCGCGGGCGTGAAGACGTCGCTCGTCGGGTTGACGTTCGTTCGCGGCGGAGGACTCGTCGCCGCGGACTCGTCGGGCAGCCTGATGCGCATCGATGTGCGCGGACGGCTCGAACGGCTGGGCGAACTCGAATACGCGCCACGAAATCTCGCGTCCGACAGCGCGGGCCGTCTCTATGTTTCGGCGGGCGGTTCGCGGGTCGCGCGATTTTCAATCTTTCCGCGTCCCGGCCCGCGCGAAGTGCTGACGCTGCCCGACGAAGGGGTCGTCGACGGCGGCATGGCGATCGTCGGCGAACGGCTTCACTTCCTCGCCGAGCGCGACGGCGCGTACGAGATCCGTACCATCACCTTAAGACGCTAGCCTCGGCTATGATCCGCGGCATGAGAGTAATCGCCGCACTGCTCGGAATAGTCGTCGCCGCCTCCGCGCCGCTCGCGCAGAACAAACCACGCGCTCGGGACCTCGGCGTCCCCTTCGACGGCATGCCAGGCCCCTTCAACGCCATCACCGATGTGCGCGGTGTCGAAGTCGGTCTGACCACCATCATTCGCGGTCAGGGCGTACTCAAGCAGGGAGAAGGTCCGGTCCGGACCGGTGTCACCGTCATCTTTCCGCGCGGCAAGGCGTCCAACGATCCTGTCTTCGCAGGCTGGTTCTCGCAGAACGGCAACGGCGAGATGACCGGCACGACGTGGATCGACGAGGGGGGCTTCATGGAGGGGCCTGTCTTCATTACCAATACGCACAGCGTCGGTGTCGTCCGCGACGCGGCCATCGCATGGTCGGTGAAGCAGGGGAAGCTGTTTCAGCCGTGGTCGCTGCCGGTGGTTGCCGAGACGTGGGATGGATCTCTGAACGACATCAACGGATTTCACGTGAAGCCGGAGCACGTGTTTCAGGCGATCGACAGCGCGTCGACCGCGCAGGTCGCCGAGGGAAATGTCGGCGGCGGCACGGGAATGATCTGCTATGGCTTCAAGTGCGGCACCGGGACCGCATCACGCACGCTGCCGCAGCCGTCGGGCGAGTACACCGTTGGTGTGCTGGTGCAGGCAAATCACGGACGCCGCAGCGAGTTGAGGATCGCCGGTGTGCCGGTCGGGCAGGACATACCGCCGCCGCGCGCGCCTCGCGCAGCGGGTCTGACGGCACGCGACGAACGGGAGCTTGGCTCGATCATCATTGTCGTGGCGACCGACGCGCCCCTCCTGCCGCATCAGCTCAAGCGCATCGCGCGGCGCGCGACGATGGGCCTGGCGCGGACGGGTGCGACATCCGGGAACAGCTCGGGCGACATCTTCCTCGCGTTCTCGACTGCGAACGACGGCGCCGCCTCCGCGCAGCGCGAGATTCACGTGAACATGCTGTCGAACGACAGAATCAGCGCGCTCTTCAGCGCCACCGTCGAAGCCACCGAAGAAGCGATCGTGAATGCGCTCGTCGCGGCCGAGACGATGTCGGCGTTCGATGGCCGCCCGGTTGAAGCGCTGCCGCACAACCGTTTGCGTGAGCTGTTGAAGAAGTACGGCCGGTAGGCTCGAAGTAGGCCAGCCCTTGGGGCCGTTTGAGCGTAGTCCAGCCCTTTAGAGAGGGCTGTTCGAGCCGACGCAGGCTGTGACACAGGCCTAAAGGCCTGGACTACTGACGGCAGGCCTAAAAGCCTGGACTACTGACGCAGTGCTACTGCCGCAAGACCACTGCGGGATCGATGCGCGAGGCACGGCGCGCGGGGATCCATCCGGCGAGCGTGCCGATGTCAGCGAGGATGATGGCCGCGACCACATACGTGACCGGGTCCTTTGCCTGGAGCCCGTACAGGAGCGTCGTGAGAAACTTCGACGTCATCACCGCCGCCGAGATCCCGAGCCCGAAGCCGACGGCGATCCCGATCCCAACCAGCAAAGCCACGATGCTTCAGCAGCAGCGCTCGGCTGCTCTTCGCGCGATGGGGCAGCCAGCTGCTGCTCCGGCAGTTATCGAGGTCCACCAACCGGGTCTTCCTTGACCTGGGCTGGATTGGCGTGGGCTCGCCTTCACGACGCTGGTCGCCGTCACCACGGCGCTGCTCTTCGGCATGGCGCCGCCGCTCCGCGCGTCACGGGTCCCGCCGACGACGTACCTGCCGCTCGCGCAGAGTCTGGAGCCGCCGACCGCGATCAGCCTCAGCGTCCGGACGGCCGGTGGCTCGCCTGCGCTGCTGATCAAGCCGCTCGCTTCGGCGCTGACTGGCGTCAGCAAGGAGCTGACGATCACGTTCCGTCCACTCGCTGAGCAGGTGAACGCCGCGCTTATCCAGGAACGGTCGTCGCGATGCTGTCGGGATTCTTTGGAGGGCTTGCGCTCCTGCTGGCCGGCTCGGTCTCGATGGAGTGACCTCGTACGCGGTGAGCCGGTGGCGTGCGGAGCTGGGGATCCGGATGGCGCTCGGCGCCGCGCCGGGCAGCGTCGTCCGGCTGGTTCATAATCTGAGGGTTTGCTTCTGTGCAAGGACGTTCATTGCAACTGGAAGGAGTCTATTCGGTTCTGCCGACGCCGTTCACGGTGTCCGGTGATCTGGATGGCCATGACCGGCTTTGCGTTCCATGGAAATCCTCGTCCGCATCGTGTCGCTGTTTCGCGCGGGCAAGATCGACGATGCGGCGGAGGTGTTATACGGCGCCGTGCCGCTGATGCGGTTCGAATTCCAGGAAGGGATCGGCATGGCGATTCGGAAGGAAGTGCTGTACCGTCGCGGTGCCCTGGCGAGCCCGACGACGCGTCCGCCGGCCGCGGCACTGGATACGACGACGCGTGAAGCCCTCGACCGCGTCCTCGCGTGGGCCGATCGTTGTGGTCGATTATCGTAGGCCAGCCCAGGGCTGTCCGTCGTAGGCCAGGCCAGCCTGCATTTTCCTCAGCCCTGAAGGGCTGGACTACGGAGCTTATGGATCTCGGACTCAAAGGCAAAATCGCACTCGTTTCAGGCGCAAGTAAAGGGCTCGGCTACGCGGTCGCGAAGGCACTCGCCGGCGAAGGGGCACAGGTCTCGATCTCCTCTCGCGACGAGCAGGCCATTGCCAACGCGGCGCGGCAGGTCGAGCAGGAGACTGGCACGCGCGTGATCTCGATGGCGGTGGACGTTCGATCGAAGGACGCCATCGAGCGATGGATCGCGCATACCGCCGACACCCTCGGCGGCATCGACGCGTTGATGACCAACTCCGGAGGCCCGCCCGCGGGCGCCGCCGTGTCGTTCGACGATCAGCAGTGGCAGGACGCCGCCGACCTGCTGCTCTTCAGCACCATCCGCATGGTTCGCGCGGCCGTGCCGCACATGGACAAGCGCGGCGGCGGCGCGATCCTCGTCTCCACCTCCTCATCGGTCAAGGAGCCGGTTCCGAATCTCGGTCTCTCGACCGTGCTTCGAGCGTCGGTCTCGGCGCTCTCGAAGACGCTGGCGTTCGAGCTGGCGGCCAAACGCATCCGCGTCAATCAGTTGATTCCTGGACGCATCGACACCGATCGCGTCCGGCACCTCGACGAGGTCAATGCGAAAAAACAGGGAATCACGCCTGAGGAGGCGAAAGAGCGCGCCGTCGGCACGATTCCATGGGGACGATACGGGCAGCCCGATGAATTCGGACGCGTCGGCGCCTTCCTGCTCTCGGACGCCGCATCGTACATGACCGGCTCCACCGTGCAGGTCGACGGTGGTCTCATCCGGAGCATCGTCTGATGTCGCTGATGCGCAAGGCGCTGCTCGCGGGCTCCACCAACGTGTGGCTGCGCGAGCGGGCGACCAAAGCCGCGTTCGTGCGGCGGTCCGTCTCCCGGTTCATGCCGGGCGAGACGATGGACGATGCGTTGAGGGCAGCAGGGGACCTGAAGACCGAGCGGATCACGACCATCCTGACGCGGCTTGGCGAGAACATCACGCGTATCGAAGACGCGGAAGAAGTTACGCAGCACTACTTCGAAGTCCTCGACAAGGTGGCGGCGGCGGGTCTCGACGCGCATGTCTCGGTCAAGCCGACCCAGCTCGGGCTGGATCAGGATCTCGATCTGTGCAGGAAGAACCTCGATCGCCTCATCGAACGCACCGAGCAGCGCAACAACTTTCTCTGGATCGACATGGAGAGCTCTCATTATGTCGAACCCACGCTGGACCTGTTCCGCTACGCGCGGGCGCGTACGCGCAGGATCGGGATTGCGCTGCAGGCGTACCTGTATCGCACGGAGAAGGACGTCGAGTCGCTCGTCGCGCTTGGATGCGCGATCCGGATCGTCAAGGGGGCGTACCTCGAGCCGCCCGAGGTTGCGTATCCGAAGAAGTCCGACGTGGATGAGAACTTCTTCAAGCTGTGCACGCGGCTGATGCAGCCGGACGCTCTTGCCGCCGGATGTCTTC
>JACDCA010000179.1 GCA_013694635.1 Acidobacteriota bacterium
TGTCTTCGCGGTCACCGCGCTTCTGCTCACCATCGCAACGCCTGCCGGAGCGCAGTCGTGCGAGGGGGTGATGGGCGACTTGATTCGCGATGTCAACGACCTCGAAAAGAAAGTCACCGACCTCGCGAAGGCGATGCCGGCGCCCGCGCACGAGTGGAGGCCCTCGAAGGGAACCCGTTCAACGGCTGAAGTGCTGATGCACATCGCGGCCGACAATTACTTCCTCCCCGCGGTGCTGGGTACTGCAGCTCCTGCCGACACCGGTATCACGAAGGAGTACAAGACGGCGGCGGCCTTCGAAAAGAGAACCGTGAATCGCGACGCCTTGTTCGGCGAGCTGCAGAAGTCGTTCGCGTTTCTGAAGCAGACGATGGCTGCGGTGCCCGACGCGAAGATGGACGAGCCGGTCGAGGCATTCGGGCAGAAGAACACGACCCGCGGCATGTGGATCCTCGCGGTCACGCATCTGCACGAGCACCTGGGGCAGCTGATCGCCTACGCCCGCTCCAACAACGTCGTTCCGCCCTGGAGCAAGTGAGCGACGGCGTCCCCAAGAGTTGGACGTTGCTCGTGTCAGTAGGTTGAAGCCCGCCCTATTCGCTCCGCAAGACCTCAGCCGGGCTGACCCGAAGGGCACGCCGCATCGGCAGCCAGGTCCCCGCGAGCACGGCCATGATCAGCACGGCGGCCGTCCCCAGATACACGCCCGCATCCAGCGGGCTCGTCTCGTACAGGGTCGCGCGCAGGACACGGCTCAACGCCAGCGCGCCGAGAATGCCGGTCGCACCGCCTGCGAGCCCAAGACGCAGGGTTTGCGCCATCGACGCGCGGATGATTCGCGTGGTTGGCGCACCAAGTGCCATGCGCACACCGATTTCCCGCGTGTGGGTCGCCACAAAATAGGACGTGACGCCGTACACGCCGGTGACCGCCAGGCACAGCGCGATCGCCGCGATGACGGCGAACAGCGCGGTTTGCGCGGTATGTTTGGACCACGACAGGCGAGCGCGTGCTTCCATCGTCTGCACGTCGAACAGCGCGAGGTCGGGATCGGCCCGGCGCACCGCCTGGGCGATCTGCTGCACGAGCGGCAGCGGCGCCTCACGCGTGCGCACGAGCACCATACGGGTTGGATAGGTAAACTGCGCGTACGGCGTGAAGAAGTCGGGATGGATCGGGTTTTCATCCAACGGCTCGTAGGCGATGTTGCCGACGACACCGACAATCTCGGCGCTCGCGTCGGGAGTGCCTGACACCGGCGCTCCGTCGAACCACACGCGCCGCCCGATCGGATTCTCATTCGGCCAGAACTTGTCCGCGGCCGCTTCATTGATGACCACCACGGCCGGCCACCCCTCGCGGTCGGCGGCAGTGAGCCCCCGCCCGCGCACGACGGGCACGCCGAGCGTCTCGAAGTGAGCAGGCGCGACGTAATGCCGTCGCACTGTCGGGGCGTCCGCTGCACTCGTCGACGCCGGCCGGATCACGTGCAGCGACGCACTCGCGCATTGCATCGTCAAGGGTGTACAGCCGTCCACGGTCGCCGCCTCCACCCCCGGCACGCGTCCCACTTCCTCGAGCACGCGGTCGAGCAGCGCCGGGGCGGCGGCCGTCGTGTACTTCACCTCCGAGGGTCGAATCATGAACGTGAGCAGCCTGGCGGGATCGAATCCCAGCGGCGTCTCGCGCAGTCGTGCATAACTCGTGAGCAGCAGGCCGCATGCGACGATTAACACGACGGCCAGGGCCACTTGAAGCGAGACGACAATCTCCCGCAATCCAAGACCGCCCCCCTCTGCGCGCCTGCGCTGGCCTCCGGCCTTCAGGTCGCCGACCAGATCGGTGCGCATCGCGCGGAGCGCCGGCGTCAGGCCAAAGAGCAATACGGTGCAGACACACATCGCGACTGCAAAACCAAGCACACGCCAATCCATGGACGGGGTCGAGAACTCACCGACGGCACCGTAGAAGTTGCGTCCACGCGCCAGCGTCGGCGGGATCCGCACAGCGGCCACCGCCCAGAGGGCGATCATGAGGCTCAACACACCCGACACCGCGGCGAGCAGGCTGCTCTCGATGAGCAAGTGCCGCACCAGTCTTCCCCGGCTGGCACCGACGGCGAGGCGAATCGCGATCTCGCGCCGGCGCGCCGCCGCACGACCGAGCAACAGACTCGTCACATTGGCACAGGCGATGAGCAGCAGCACGCCAGCGGCACCAGCGAGGAGCAGCAACGCGCGCCGTGTCACGACGTCAACCCGGGCCTCGTTGAGGGTCATGAGCGTCGCTGCGAACCGATCGTTCGGCGTGTCGACCTCGCTCGGCTGCTCGGCATGAATCCGTTCCCCGACCACGCGGAGCTCCGCCCGTGCTGCCTGCACCGTCACGCTACGCCGCAGGCGTCCGACGACGGTGATGAAGTTCTGATTCGTCGTGAGATAGTCGCGATAGCTGACGCGCGGTGCAATGGTCGCGGGTACCCACGCCTGTGCGAGCCCTGATACCCCGGCGAAGCCGCGCCCTGCCACGCCAACCACCGTCAGCGCGACGCCATTCAGCTCAACGACGCGACCGACGACGTCTGAAGCGCCGGCGAAACGCCGCTGCCAGAGGTCATAGCCAAGGATGGCCGCCGGTGACGTCGCGCCCGCGGTGCCCTCGCTCTCGGTGAAGCTGCGCCCGAGCACGAGCGGCGCGCGCATCACGGTCATATAGCGCCACGACACCAGCTCCACGGGGAGCGGCTGTGGATCGTCCACGCCCGTGATGGTCAGCACCACATTTGAGCTCGACGCCACGCCCTCGAACGATTGCAGGCTCTGTTCGAGCAACCGAAAACGCGCCCACGACCAGCGATGGTGTACCTCGCCTTCTGCCGGTGTGTCCTGAATGATGTTGAGCAGCATCAGACGGTCCGACTCCGCGAACGGCAGCGAGCGGAAGACTCCCGCGTCCAGCAAACTGAACACCGTCGTCGATGTTGCGATGCCCAAGGTGAGTGACACCACGGCGGCCGCAGTGAACGCCGGGACGCGACGCAGGCTCCGGATGGCGTAGCGCAGGTCGGGGAGAATCGACATGACACCTCTTACT
>JACDCA010000194.1 GCA_013694635.1 Acidobacteriota bacterium
ATGGACGGATACCTCTCCAAGCCGATCGACGTGAACCGACTGTTGTTGACCGTGGAGCAGTTTGGCGATCCCGCCGTTGCCGTTCCGGCCGTTGACGCGTCGTCCCCGGCGGCGACGCCAGACTTCGACCAAAAGGCTGCACTCTCGCATACCGGAGGGGACCGCAAGTTGCTGAAAGAACTCGTCGCGATGTTCCGCGCCGATACCGCCGCCGGACTTCGGCGGATCGAGGCTGCGATCGCCGGCCGCGAGGCGGAAGCACTTCGGCAGGCAGCACACGCGCTCAAGGGCGCGGCAGCCACCGTGGGAGCTACTGCGGGCCGGGAGGCCGCTGCGGAGTTGGAGAAGATCGGGCAATCGGGATCGTTCGAGCACGCGCAGGAGGCCTTTGCGATCCTGCGCGAGCGAATGGGGCGGCTGGAAGCCGCGTTCGAAACTGCCGGCGTAGCGGGACGGCCAGGCGGCGCAGCGCCTCGGCGGAAGCGTCCCTCGACGCGCGGCAAGCGGAGCACGCCATGAGCAGCATCCTGGTAGTGGACGACGATCGCGTCACCCGGCACCTGTTGAAGAAGGTGCTGACCAGCGCCGGCTTCACGACCGCGGTCGCGAAGGACGGCGTCGAGGGGCTCAAGACGCTCCGCACGAAACACTTCGACCTGCTGCTGCTCGACGTGTGGATGCCGCGCATGAACGGTCTGGAGCTGCTCGCGAAGTTGCGCGCTCTCAAGAAACGGCCACGGGTCATCGTCATGACGTCCGACGATGCGCCGGAGACGCTGTTGAAAGTCGTGCGGGAGCAGGCGTTCAAGTACGTACACAAGCCTATCGACTCGCTCGCGCTCCTCCGAACGGTTCGCGAGGTGCTCAAGGCGGAGAAGCCTCCGCCGATAGAGGTGGTGTCTGCACGCCCTGAATGGGTCGAGCTCGTCGTGCCGTGCACCCGCGCCGCCGCCGAGCACATTCAGACCGTGATGGCGCACCTCGACACCGACCTGGCGCCGGATCTACGCGAGTCGATCGCCTACGCGTTCCGCGAACTGCTGCTGAATGCCGTCGAATGGGGCGGGCGGCTCGACTCGAAACGCAAGGTGCGCGTGTCATGTCTGCGCGCGAAGCGCATGATGATCTACCGGATCGCCGACCCTGGGCCAGGGTTCAAGATCGAAAACCTCCCCCATGCCGCGATTGGCCAGCCTCCCGAGGACCCGATCGCGCACGTCCACGTCCGCGAGGCGCGCGGGTTGCGTCCGGGCGGCTTCGGCCTCCTCACCGTCCGTGCGAGCGTCGACGAGTTGCTCTACAACGAGAAGCGGAACGAAGTCGTCTTCGTGAAGTACCTCGACTAGACAGACGAACGCCGGGCTGGGACGTCCACAGCCCGGCTGTTCTGATTAGAGTGCGTTCTCTGTGCGATCCGACCCGAGCTGTTTCACGAGCTTGTTGTAGAGCCCGAAAATCAGCAGCGTCGGCGCCCACTGCCCGACGAAGACACTGGCGTGCTTTTTTCCTGTCGCCTGCAGTGCCACTGAGACCGCCATCGATCCGATCGCCGCCCAGAGAAACGTATCGGACGGAAGCTTGGCGGTTTCCTTCTCGATCGCGCGGGCGACCGGTCCTTCTGAATGCTGTTGCCGTTCCTGTTGCCGTTCCATTGTTGCGAGTGCCATCAAATTGCTCCTTTTGCGTGTTCCGGTATGTCCATTGCAAAATGGCGTCCGACCCGGCTCATCTACGCGATCTTTCACCGCGACCTGTGTGACCGAATTCTTCGTTGCGGTGTGCGGCACCCGTGAACGGACCGCGCACTACGAACCGGGCTATATTCCCCGTCCATGCCTTTCGTGCGGCCGGCACACGCCGCCGTCCTGTTGCTGGCGGTCGTCGTCGCGCTCGCGGTCCCGATGTGGTACTGGGAGGGGGGCCTCATCGAGATCGAGTCGACACAGTTCGTCAGGCAATACCTCGACGATCGAAGCGCGCCGCAGAAAGTGTTCGATCCGCACGGCAACGATCTCGGCACATACCAGGCCCGTGAGCTCAGCTATTTCGTGGACTATCTGGATGCCCGGATCTTCGAAGTGCTCATGCTCGCGGATCGTCCGGTGTTCGTCCCCGCCAGCGCTCTGCTCGCCTCCGCCCTGACGATCCTGGTCACGTTCGTGGCCATGCGCCGCTTTCCCCCTGCCGCGAAGCTGCCAGCCGCATTGGTGCTGCTCGTCTTCCTCACGAACTACGTTCACCTGGTGACGATGGGGATGCTGTACCGGTCCGCGAAACCGATGCTTGTGCCCCTGCTGATAGGGACGCTGTTTTACGTGCTCGCCATCCTGCGTGGCCGGCGCATCCCTCGCGCAGCGAAGGATGGGTGGCGACCGACCGCGGCTCTGACCGTGTTCGTGCTCTTCAGCGTCATCAGCCTGCTGGACCGGCAGGGGTTTTTCTACGCTGTCGCCGGGACGATCGTGCTGGGCATCCACGGGGTGCTCGTCGGCGGGAGACGCGACGTGCTTGCGGGGGGCGTGGCGGCGGTCTGTGCCATGACGCTCTACAACCTGATGCTCGCTCCTTTTCTCGTCGAGACGATCAACGGCTACAGTCCCAGCTTCGAGTATCAACGGTTGCCGTGGAGGAACATCTTCAACGATCCGCTCATCATCCAGCACGCGTTCGAGCTGGTGGTGCAGTCGGCGGCGGTGCTGCTCGGCGGACCATCCGTGCGTGTGTTCGGTCTGGTCTGTGCCGCGGCGCTCCTGTGGATGTTGTTCAGCCGGCGGAAGGGAATTGCTGCCGCTATCATCGCCGTCATTGCCGTGCAGACGGCGCTCGTCGCGTTGTTGATCGCCCGCCATCCGCCGATCTACGACTGGTACGACCATCGCCTCTGGTATTACCCGCTGCCGTTCCAGGCACTGCTGGCCGGGCTGCTCATCGCAGCCATCGGCCGCGTAGTCCCGACCTGGAGCACGGCGCGCACGGTGGTTCTGAGTGTCGTGCTCGTCGCGATGGCCATCGGCAATGTCGTCCACTGGAAGGACTATCGACGCGCGCAGCTCAGATCGCACTGGTTCCCGAGCGTGTACACCCAGAACGCCGCGCTGAAGTCCTCGTTCGCCGACGGCCGTCCGCGACCGTCACTCAGCCCGGAGTTCTTCGCGTTCTTCGAGTTCTGGAGGATGCGGTCGCCCGCGCTGCGGGAGCGAGCCGAGCGGGCGG
>JACDCA010000196.1 GCA_013694635.1 Acidobacteriota bacterium
GCCTGTACTCGGGACGGAAGTCATGTCCCCACTGGCTGATGCAATGCGCCTCGTCCACGGCCACGAAGCTGACGTTGCACCGGGAGAGCCACGCCTGAAACGACTGACCGTTCTCGCCGCCGAGACGTTCGGGCGAGACGTACAGCAGCCTGAAGCGCCCCTCACGGAGACCCGCGGTGACGGACGTCCGCTGGTCCGCCGACTGTGAGCTGTTCAACAGCGCGGCCGGCACGCCGTTACCGGTCAGCGTGTCCACCTGGTCCTTCATCAGCGAGATCAGCGGTGAAACGATCACGGCGAGACCGTCGCGCACGAGCGCCGGCGCCTGGAAACAGAGCGACTTCCCACCGCCGGTGGGCAGCACGACGATCGAATCGCGTCCGGCCAGGATCGCTTCCATTGCCTCTCGCTGCAACGGACGGAAGGAGCCGTAGCCCCAGTAACGTTCGATCACGTCACTAAGACGCGCGTCAACCGTGGTCTGCATGAATGCCGATCATGGTACATCCAGCGCCAGAGACATCGGTAAACTGAGATCAGGTTGCTGAAGGAAACATCGAGCGGGCTCTACTGCGAAGCCGGCAAGTTCCATATCGACCCGTGGGAACCTGTCGAGCGTGCGTTGTTGACCCACGCGCACGGAGATCACGCGCGTTCGGGGAGCGCCGCCTACCTCTGCACGCCGCAGACGGTGCCGCTCCTCCGGCGCCGGTTCGGACCGGACGCTGTCGTCGAGGCGCTGCCGTATGACAACGTCCTGACGCTGGGAACGGTGCGCGTCAGTTTTCATCCCGCGGGGCACATCCTCGGCTCGGCGCAGATCAGGATCGAGGGGCCAGGCGGCGTGTGGGTCGTCGCCGGCGACTACAAGCGCGCGCCCGATCCCACCTGCGCGGAGTTTGTGCCCGTACCGTGCGATATCTTCGTCACCGAGTCGACATTCGGACTGCCGATCTACCGGTGGGATGCGACGTCCGCGGTGATAGCGGACGTCCTGTCGTGGTGGAACGCGAATCGCGAGGCGGGCAAGACGTCGGTGCTCTTCTGTTACACCATCGGCAAGGCCCAGCGTCTCCTGACCGAACTTGCGCGCGTGACAGACACGCCGGTGTACGTGCACGGAATGCTCACGGCCACGATCGACGCGTACCGCGAAGCGGGCGTGGCGCTCCCTGACGTCCGACAGGTGATCGAACGCGATGGCGCCAAAAGGTCGCAGAAAGTGTCGCTTGCCGGAGAGCTCGTCCTCGCGCCGCTCTCGGCGCGCGGCACGCCGTGGATGCGACGACTCGGCGTCCACTCCGACGCGTTTGCCTCCGGCCTCATGCGCGTGCGCGGCGTCCGCCGCCAGCGCGCGTATGACAGGGGATTCGTCATTTCCGACCACGCGGACTGGCCGGCGCTGCTGCAGACCGTCGCCGAGTCCGGCGCCAGTCGCGTGCTGGCCACGCACGGCTACGCCGGGCCGCTGGCGCGCTATCTGAAGGCGACCGGCCTCGAGACGGGCGTCATCCGTACCGCGTGGGAAGGGGAACCATCAGGGGAGTGATGCGCGAGTTCGCCAGACTGTACGACGAGATCGACAGCACCACCTCCACCAACGCCAAGGTGGCGGCCATGGCGAGATACTTCGCCGCGGCTCCACGCGCCGATGCCGCCTGGGCGGTCTTCTTCCTCACGGGCCGCCGCCTGAAACGACTCGTGCCGCACGCCTCCATTGGCGAGTGGACGCTGGGCGCGACGGGTTTCGAGGAGTGGATCCTCGGCGAATGCTATTCAGTGGTCGGCGACGGTGCGGAGACGGCCGCGCTGATGCTCGATCAGCTGCCGACCGTCCCTGAAACGCCGCTGTCACTGCCGACCTGGCTCGAGCAGCGGATCCTGCTGCTGCGGGGTCTGGATCCCGAGGAGCAGCAGCGGCGTGTGTCTGCCTGGTGGCGAACGCTCGACCGCCTCGAGCGATTCATCCTGCTGAAACTTCTCACCGTAGAGTTCAGGGTCGGCGTGTCCCAGACGCTGGTGGTGCGGGCGATTGCAGCAGCCGCCGGTCTCGACACCGCGGTCGTGGCCGCGCGCCTGATGGGTGAATGGACGCCCACGGCGGAGTGGTTCGAGAACGTCCTGTCCACCGAGCACACGGATGATGACAAGTCCCGACCGTATCCGTTCTGCCTGGCGGCCCCCCTCGACGGAGAGGTGAGTGCGCTGGGGGATCCCTCTGGCTGGCAGATCGAATGGAAGTGGGACGGCATCCGCGCGCAGCTGATCCGCCGGGCGGACACCGTTCACCTCTGGTCGCGGGGCGAAGAGTTGATCACGCACCGTTTTCCCGAGATTGCGGCAGCCGCGACGCACCTGCCGGACGGGACCGTCCTGGACGGCGAGGTGCTCGCCTTCCGCGACGGCCGGCCGCTGCCCTTCTCGGCGCTGCAGCAGCGCATCGGCCGCCAGAAGCAAGTGGCGCAGATGTCGCGGGCGGTCCCCGTCGTGTTCATGACCTACGACATTCTCGAGGCGGAGGGCCAGGACATCCGCCGGCAGCCGCTCGAGCAGCGCCGGGTGCTGCTCGAGCAAGCCATCGGTTCCGGTGAGGGGGTCCTGCGGGTATCTCCAGCCATCGCGCCGACTTCCTGGGTTGATCTCAGCGCGCAGCGCGCGAACTCCCGCGCGCTCGGCGTCGAGGGGTTGATGATCAAGCGCCAGACCTCTCTTTACGGCGTCGGCCGCAAGCGCGGGGAATGGTGGAAGTGGAAGATCGACCCGTATTCCATTGACGCGGTGCTCATCTACGCGCAGCCGGGGAGCGGCAAGCGCGCCAGCCTCCTGACCGATTACACCTTCGGGGTCTGGAGTGAAGGGACGCTCGTGCCGATAGCGAAGGCGTACTCCGGCCTCTCAAATGATGAAATCGCTGAGATGGATCGCTGGATCCGTCGGCACACGCGCGAACGTTTCGGCCCCGTCCGGCACGTCGAACCCGTCCAGGTGTTCGAGCTGGGCTTCGAGGGTATTGCCGTGTCGTCACGGCACCGCTCCGGGATCGCCGTCCGCTTCCCGCGGATGCTCCGCTGGCGCAAAGACAAGGAACCCGAGGAGGCGGATACGCTCGCGACCGTCCGGGCACTGCTCCACTCCGGCGGGGGCCAATAGCGAAAACACGGCCGTATCTGGGTATTTCGCTGGGAAAGCGTCATCCGCCCCGCTAGAATCTCGTCAATCCTGCGGAACTTCGGAGATCCGAATGCACTTATCGGATCGCGGAGCCGGACTATTCGGCTCTGCGCTTGTGATTTGTGTGTCCATGGTCGGCGCCTGTACGTCGAAGAGCAGTCCGACCGAACCCTCATCGACGACTCCTCCTTCGACTTCAGCCGTTCGCGGTACCGTCACTGAAGCGCTGACGCGGTACCCGATCGACGGCGCCATCCTGTCGTTTACTGTGGCCGGGACTCCGCACTCTCTAACCACGTCAGGAGGGGGGGCCTGGGAGCTCGGCCAGGGGCGCTTACCCGGTGATGTGATCATCGAGGTATCAGCGCCCGGCTACATCACCCGGCGGACACACTTGCATTCGGTCACTTCCGACGGCAACGTGACCATCGATCTCATCCGGGACGCAGCGCCATTTTCTCTGGATTTCTACCGGCAGCTCATCAGGAATGAGCTCGAGGCGCCGGGAAGCCTCCCCCGGCTGAAGCGCTGGACGAGGAATCCGAGCTTCTACGTGGACGTCAGAAATCCCCGCACCGGCGGCGAGCTGTCAGCCTCCGAACGCGATGTCGTGCGCTCGGTGATCCAGGGGTCAATTCCCCACATGACCGGCGGACGCCTCTTCGCCGCAGCGGTCGAATTCGACTCCGGCACGCGCGGCGAACGGGCTGGGGTGGTCAACCTCTCATTCGTAGACGAGCCCGGTAACCAGTACTGTGGCTGGTCGCTGGTCGGGAACGATCCGGGCTCCATCACGTTGAATCTCGCCAGCCGCTGCGACACACCCTGCGGCACGATTGCACCGCGGACCCTGGCGCACGAAGTCGGCCATACGCTCGGCTTCTACCACGTGTCGCGCGGGGATATCCTCAGCACCGGCTGGTCCCCCCGCGATTGTGGCTCGACCACGCTCTCGCGGACCGAGGAGCATCATGCCCGGCTGGCGTACGCCAGACCCCCGGGAAATCGCGACACGGACTTCGACCCGCTCCTCACGATGTTTGCTCAGCCGGCCGAAGCGCCGGTCCTCATCGGCTGCCGCTGATCCTCGCCGGGCCACGATCGTTCTTGCGGTCGTGGCCCTCCATCCTCGATCATGGTCCTGATCATGATCTTCGGGTTTCTTCTGACCCCCGATCGCCGGATCACGGAAAAGCTGCTGGGCGATCGCCTGCGCGGCGGACGCATCCGGTGCCCCGCCTGCGACTGGCAGCCGCAGCCGCATGACCGGTGGTGCTGTGCGCCGGGATGCGGCGAGGTCTGGAATACCTTCGAGACCCGCGGCACCTGTCCCGGGTGCCTGAAACACTGGACCCACACCGCCTGCCATCGCTGCGATACCTGGTCACCGCATGAGGCGTGGTACGAAGAGACCGACTAGGGGCTGGGGGCTACCGGAAGACGCGAAACGCCAGCATCGCTGACTCGGTTGCTCCTGCCGCGGTGCCCTTGAGCTCCATGATGTACTCGCCGGCGGTCAGCGGCGCGAGGTTCAGATCAACGACGGCGAACCGTGCGCCATCCTCTTCGCGCTCGCTCATAGACACCGCGAGCTCCAGGCGCACACCATCCCGGCCGAGAACGCGTGCCTCACGGTGCGTCATTGGTGCCGTCACCGGCCAGCGGATCTGCATCCGTTCGGTGCGCCGGAAGTAGACGGATGCGGCAGGTTTCGTGACGGACGGCAGCGGCGAACGGAACAGGAGCGGGGCCCCGAACAGCGACGACGTCCGTGCGGTGGAAACGGAATCCTGCGCATCGCCGGCAGTGGCGTTTCGCACGCGCACCGCGCTGTTGAACGGACCCGGTGCCTTGTTGAGCGCGATGCGAGCAGTCACAGCGCGCGCTCCGGGCTCGAGCCGCGCACGCGTGGTCGCGATCCCCTCGCCGCCGGGGCCACTGACCATGATCTGAACGTCACCCCCCTCTTTCCAGCGACCCGACTCCACCTCCGGCGCCGTCAGCTCCGTGGTCAGCAGCAGCTCGTCCCCGATGACGGTGCCGCGTGTGTGCAGGAGCGCCGCCGGGCGGAGCCGTTTCAGTTCCGCAAGCGCCATGTCCGCAGGGCTCACCGGTGCAGCCGGTACGGGAGCGGCTGTCGCCGCCCGCAGTGACGCCATCTCTTCGGCCGTCGGGGCCCGATACTCGCGGCGCGCGCGGATGGTGACGTTCGTGGCCTTGAGCCGCACGGTGATCTTTCGCAGGCGGCCGTCCGATTTCGTGTTCGTCGGGTAGTAGCCGAGCACGTACGATGCCGCGAGCTCGTCGGCAATCCTCCGTGCGCCGCCGGTCAGGTCATTCGTATTCACCACGGCGATCCCGTCCGTGTTGTGGCTCAGCGTCATCAGCGCATCGGACCGTTCGCGATCGTCGTCTAGGGCGCTCACGGAGGCCGCGGCAACGAGGCCCGCCGGCTTGAGTGAATAGAACGTCACGTTCGAGCGACGCGCAAGCGCCAGCAGCTCGCGCAGCCGCTGCTGGAAGTCGATCGTGGACAACCGCTGCAGCTCGGTCTGGCACCAGCGCGTGTCGGCCTCGCCCCGGCGCGACCCGAGCGTCAGCTTCCCCACCTCGCTCACGCCCACCTGCGGCATCTGGGGTTTCACGGCGTTCTGCAGGCTGATGGACGACCCGGGCAATCGCCATCCGTTCGACACGATCAGAATGTTCTTCCGCTCCTCACGGATGTCGGCCAGTTTCGTGGCTATGCCCTCGAGATCGCTGAAGACCTCGTCGGCGTGCCGTCGAGAGATGAGCTCGCCGGCGATGGTCGGGAAGCAGGCCCGGAGCGTCAGGTCCGCGGGTTCTTCGGTGACTCGTCCGCCGCGTCCCCAGTCCCAGTATTTCGTCAGCTGCTCTTCGATCATCAGCGTCTGCTGGCCGAGCATCAGATCCTCGACGCTCTGCTTGGTCGTGAGGACGCCGAACAGGTCTTTTGGACCCAGCACGCGGTTGAGAAAGGTGATGAGCGGCACCCTCGCGTGCCATGAGCCCGTGAAGTCGACGTGCAGGTTGTCGAGATAGATCACGAACACGCGGTAGGTGGGATCGGCCGCGAGCTGAAAGCCCTCGCGCTGCGAATTCGGATCGCGCCGCTCCTCCGCCGGATTGCTCTGAGGGAACTGGACGAACTGGAACGACTCGATCTTCTGGGGAACCCCGTCCTCGAGCACCTCGAAGTCCGCCGCCCTCAGCCCCTCGATGATCTTGCCGTCACGCATCGGGTACGCGTCCACGCGAACGAGACTGACACCCGACCTGAACGTCGGTTTCTGCGGGTCTTGCTGTTGTGACGCATGTGCAAGGGCCAGCGCGGCCACCACAGAGACACAGAGGCACAGAGCAAGTCTTCTCATTCTGTTATGAGGATAGCGCCGGGAGGGTTCCTTCGCTGTCAATTCGGCTACCTTCGCAACCTGCGTCATCTCTGATCACGAACCACCACGAAGTCACCCGGCCGCGGGCCGGGACGCACGACCCATCCTGGCGCCAGTTTCAGCGCCCAGCCGTCACCTGTGAGCTCCAAGCCTGTGATGCTGGCGGGCGCGGGCACGGCAATCGTGGATTGATCGGCCGACATCAACACTCGCTCGGCGAAGTTCGCCCCAGTCAGTCGTCGTCCGATAACCCGGATAGATCGTGCCCGCCTCGGGAATGGGCATCATCCCCGTGGTGATGAACACTGCCTTGCGCGCACGCGGAATCACGAGAACGGGGCCATCGACGAATCGGCGTTTCAGATCCTTGACGACCGCGGCACGCTGCAGCTCTCGCTTCTGTTCCGCCTGACGCAGCTCCGCTCCTCCGTACCGCATGGCCGCCGTGTCCGGCGCGACGAGGTCGCCAATCTGCGCTGCGGCTTTGACGAGGTCGCCGAGATCGTCAGTCGGTACGAGCTTTCGCGTCCAGCCGGGAGACCCACCCATCGAGCAGAACGCCGTAAGCCGCGGCGGACGGATATGCGAATGTCCGGATGAACGTCTCCTGCCCCGCCGCCCTCGTGAGCTGCTCTCCTGCCAGGGCCGCGGCCTCTGCGGGCGTGGCCACCGCGGCGGCTACGGCTCCCTGGAAATTCGGCGGTTCTTCGAGTCCCCGTATCAGTCTCGACCACAACGAGGGGCGCGAATTGAAGCGGGAGGCTTCCGGGAGCGGCACGATCATCACGCCCGAAGGACACGTCGTGACGCATCTCGCGCCCGAGCCGAGCTCGCGCATCCTCGATCGACGCGCCAGTCTTATCAGATCGTCGGCGTGATGGCGAAAACTTTCACCCTCCGGCGCGAGGTCTGTCTTATTCGGCGCGCAGGGCCACCAGCGGATCGACACGCGCGGCACGGCGTGAGGAGTGATGGCCTTGACATCCCGGCGGCTGGACCGGTACGGTGGTCGACCCGCGATCAGAAATGGGAACTCCCGACAGTCCAGAGGCACGCCTGCCACGATCGATTGTCCGCCGCGACGGGTTTCTCGCGGTGTCCGTCGGCCTGATCGCTGTCGCTGTCTACCTTCGCACGCTCATGCCGGACGTCGGAGGCCCGGAGGATTCGGCCAAATTCCAGTACGTCGGCGCCGCTCTCGGGACCGCCCATCCTCCCGGCTACCCGCTGCACACGCTGCTGTCGCACGGCTTTTCGTACCTGCCGATCGGAACTGTCGCCTATCGCGCGAATCTGCTGTCCGCTGTGATGGGGAGCGTTACCGTGGGATTCGCCGTGCTGCTCGCACGCGCGATGGGGTCGAGCCGAGTCGCGTGCGCCATGGGTGCGCTCGGGCTGGCCTTCGGTGCGGGGTTCTGGAATTACTCGGTACTCGCGGAAGTTTACACACTCGGCGCGGCGTTGCTTCTCGGCATCGTCTACTGGCTGGTCCGATGGCGGCAGACGGGCCGTGACCGGCACCTGTTCGTCGCGGCCTTCTTTTTCGCGCTCGCTCTCGGCAACCATCTCTCGATTGTTGCGATTGCACCCGCCATCATCATTTTTCTGCTCCTCACAGACCCCCGCCGCACGCTCCGCCCGCGAACGTTTCTGCCTGCGATCGTGATCGTCGCCAGCGGATTTCTGCAGTACACGTACATAGTTCATCGCACGTGGAATGGTTCCCGGTACCGCGAGGCCAGCGCTTCGAACTTTCCCGAGCTGGTCGAGGTTGTACGCGCCAGCCGGTTCAACGAGCTGGTCTTCGCGTTTGGATGGAAACAGTTCTTCGATGCCCGCCTGCCGGAGTTCGGCCGGCTAGTACGGTCGGAGATCGGCGTCGGCGGCGTCGCCCTTGCGATCATCGGGCTGGTCATCGTGTGGCGCCGCGACTGGCGGGTCGCCGCCTTGGTGACGCTTGCCTTCACCGGTCTCACTGGTTTCGTGCTCAACGTCGGCGGCGATCTGCGCGGCTTTCTGGTCTTGCCGCTCGCGCTCGCTGCGCCGGTCGTGGCTGCCGGTGCTGACGCCGTCCGGCTCATGTTCGCGCGGCTGCCCGGTCGTGCCTGGCCGGTCGTAGGGGCCATGCTGCTGCTGATCTACCCGGTGTCGCTCGCGCGCGCCAACTTCGCCGCAAATGACTGGCATGGACGGACCGGCGACGCCCGCTTCTTTCGAGCACTGTTCGCACAATTGCCATCGCCGGTCGCACTGCTTCCGGAGGACTACATCGCCGATTCCGTGGTCACGTATCTGCAGGCGGCCGAAGGTGGGGACCGCTTGCGAACGCTGATCCAGCCCCACTATGACCCGCACAGCGTGCGTCAGATGTTCGCGTCCGGGACGCCGGTGTTCGCGCTCGACGCGCGGCATTCGGAGCTTGCGCCGCGCGGGTTCCATTTCGAACCGGTCGATCTGTCGCGTGCGCTGGCAGCCAACAGATTCGGCAAGGGAGAGCCGCCGCGACGCCACGCCTACAGGCTCGTCGGGTTCCTGACCACCATCGGCTTCGGAGATGCGGCGTGGCATGACATCACTGAAGCCGCCGGCGACGGATTCGTCGGCGTGCTGGTCGACAACCGGCAGCCCTTCAACGCGCGCGTAATTCTGTACGCAGCGAGCGCCGCCCCCCTGCGGCCGATGCTCCTCGAGCAGAATCGGTTCGGCCACGGCGAACCCTCAATCCAGGTGCAGGCGTTCGATCGGGCCGATGCCGGAGGGCGGCAAGCCCTCCTGTCCGCAATGGCGGCCGATAAACTGACCGATGGAGCATTGATGACAGCCGGGCGTCACGTCACACGCATCGAGCAGGTGGTCAACGACACCGGGCAGTACGCGGCGTGGGCTGTGTCGTTTGCCGGCGAGCCCAGGCGGGTGATGGGATTCGCCCAGCTGGACCAGCCGCACGTGCTGCGCGCGCTCGCGACCTCAGTACCGTCGAGTGCTCGCACCACCCAGGGTCGATAACCCGGAACGCAGTTGGTCCCGGTCTCCGCCGAGCGTCGCGGTCACTGCCGAGGCCACCGCTTCGGCGGTGCGCTGCTGCCCCTCCAGCGTGAACCGATCGTCATCGTAGGTGTTGGCCCAGAGGTGCTTCATATCCGAGACGCGGATAAGGCAGCTGGCGCGCCCTTTCCGGCGCGGCCAGGCGCGCGACCAGGGTATCGCCGAGGCCAGCCGCGATTGCGACAGTCTCCGGCTGTCCGGTCTCGTTGTAGAAGGGAATCACGACCACGGTCGCCCGACCTGCGAAGATTCGACTTATCGCAAACCCGACCACGCCGAGGATCAGCGCAGCTGCAACGTATCGCCAGAACTGGTGGAGCCCGGCTTCAGCCGGCCTGCCGGGACCGGCTACCTGGCTGAGGCCAGCTTCAGCCGGCCTGTCATGCACCACCGGCGCGATGAAGCGATAGCCCTGCTTCGGAACGGTCTGGAGGTATCGTGGCGCCTCGGCGGAGTCGCCAAGAGCGCTTCGTATCTGCCCACGCAGAAGTTCAATCCGCGCGTGAAGTCGACGTGGGTTCCATTGCCCCAGACCTCGAGCCGAAGCTCCTCCCGCGTCCACGACGGCGCCGGGCCGGCCGACGAGGAGCGCCAGGATCTTCGCGGGCTGGGGCTGGAGGCGAACAGGTACACCGTCTCGCACGAGCTCGCCGGTGCCGGGGGAGAACTCGAAAAGACCGAAGCGCGCCCGCGTGAAGCTCATTCGGGCCGGAGCTTACTCCGGTCTCAATGCGATGGCGAGATCGATACGGCCCACGCGCCTGGCGGCCGCGAACGTGGCGGCGGCGACCACGGCCAGCAGCAGCGCGACGACGGCGGTCAGCGTCAGCGGGTCTCGTGCGGTCACTTCGAACAGCAACGTCGCCAGGACGCGCGAGAGCAGCACGGCGCCAGCGACACCCGCCATGACTCCGAGCGTCGCGAGCCGCATGCCTTCGCCGAGGATCATCCGCCGGATCTGCGCGGCCGTCGCACCGAGCGCCAGGCGAACGCCGATCTCGTGCGTGCGCAGCTTGACGTTGTACGCGATCACGCTGTGGAGGCCAACCGACGCCAGCGCCAGTGCCATCAGCGCGAATGCGGCAATCAAACGCGCGGCAAAGCGGCGTTGCGCGAGGCCGCGGTCGACTAACTCGCCGACCGACCGCGTGGCGAAGATCGGGACGTTCGGGTCCGCCTGCTGTATGGCGCTGCGGATCACATCGGCCGGCGGATGCGATGTGGTCCCTTTCGCCACGACGGTCAGCGCCAGATTCGAGTTCTGCCACAACGAGAGATACATCACCGGCGCAATCGCGGCGTCAATCCCCTCCTCCCGAACGTCGGGCACGACACCGACAATCGTGATCCAGGGTGCGTCGGCAGGGATCTGGCCGCGCCGGCCGACGAAGCGGAAGCGCCGCCCAACCGGCGGCTCCGACGGGAAATAAGCTCGCGCGGCGGTCTCGTTCAACACCGCCACCCGCGGCGCACGCTCGTGGTCGTGATCCGCGATCAGTCGTCCGTCGCTCGCGCGGATGCCAAGCGCGCTGAAGTACCCCGGACTGACCGGCACGAGCGAGGCGCGGGCGGATTCGGTCTTGTCGGGCGACCACCCTTCGGCGGCGAAGGCGACCGGGCGAATCCCGTCCTCCACCAGCGGAAGCGTCGTCGAAAAGCCCGCGTGCGCGACGCCTGGTGACGCCTGCAGCCGTTCCACGATGCGGCGGATGAGGGCGGTACGCGCATCGTGTGTGAAGTAAGGACCGGTGGATGGATCGTTCGGTTGCGGCAGCCACGTTCTCGCGGTCATTACGAATCGAGGGTCGATACCTGTGTTGACCTTCGTGACGTTGTGCAGGCTGCGCACCAGCAGCCCCGCGCCGGCAAGGAGGAGGATCGCAACCGCGACCTGCGCGACGACGAACCCGCGGCGCAGGAGACGGGTGCGCCGACTGCCCTGCACGCCACGTCCGGATTCCTTCAGCCGGTCGACGATCCCCGCCCGCGATACCTGCATCGCAGGAGCGAGGCTGACGAAGACCGCGGTCACGGCGGCGAGCGCGGTGGCAAACACGAGCGCGCGCAGGTCTACGCCGACGTCGGCGACGCGAGGCAATCGATCGGGCGCTGCCTGGAGGAGGAGGGCGACTAGCCACGGGCACAACACCAGGCCCGCTGCTGCGCCGGCGGTCGTCAATACCGCACCTTCGACCATGAGCGAACGCGCGATACGCCAGGAGCCTGCTCCGAGCGCGCGCTGCACGGCAATCTCGCGTTCCCGCGCAGTCGCCCGAGTCAAAAGGAGGTTCGACACGTTGGTGACGGCGATCAGCAGCAGAAACGTGATCCCACCCATCAGGACCCACAGCGCGGGCCTGACGCCGGCCACCAGGTTCTCCGCCAGCGGTGTGAGCGTCGGCGTCCATCCAAGCCTGGGGACGTAGTCGTCGGGGTGCTCCGCCGTAAGCTGTCGCGCGAGATTGTCGACTCGCGCGCGCGCCTCGGCGATCGACACGCCGGGCTGAAGTCGCGCGATCGCGAAGCGGATGAACCGGGCGCTGTACGCCGGCGGCGGGAACGGCGCCGATTTCCATCCGGACGCCGCCCAGACATCCACGTCGGTCTCGACCGTAGCGGCCGGATG
>JACDCA010000200.1 GCA_013694635.1 Acidobacteriota bacterium
ATCGTGACCCGAGCGCAGAAACAGCGCATCGGAGCGACGGTCCAGGTGATGATCGATGGCCCATCGCCTGAGCACGACCTCGTGCTTCAGGGGCGGTTCCAGGGACAGGCGCCTGAAATCGACCCATTAGTCGTCTTGACCGACTGCGACCCGGCCGCGTACTCCGGGGGCGACCTCATCCAAGCCAAGGTCGTCGGCGCCCGGGAGTATGACCTCGTGGCCACTCCGATCTGATATATTGGTGGGTGGAACGCTTCGAGTAAAACCCGAGAGTGGGCCCAGGCCCACTTTTTCTTTTTAAGGAACAGTTTACGGCGCGGCAGAACACCGAGCGGATCCGTGCGGCCGCCGAGCGGGTCGCGGCCGGCTACGGGCTGGAGATATTCGACGTCCAGCTGCGACGCGAGTCGACCGGGACGGTCCTTCGCGTGATCATCGACCGTCCTGACAAGGGCGTCGTCGAAACTCCGGAGGAGGCCGTCGGGATCGAGGAATGCCAGCGTGTCAGCCGCGACCTCAGCGCCGTGCTGGACGTCGAGGAAGACGAGCTCGGCGAGCCGACGCTGGGGCAGCACTATACGCTGGAAGTTTCGTCGCCGGGGCTGGATCGCCCGCTACGACATGCGGCGGATTACCGGCGGTTCGCCGGACGGCTCGCAAAGGTCGTGACCAGCGAGCCGATCGACGGGCAGTCGGCGTTTTCGGGTCGGCTCCGCGGCGTCGACGACGGGCAGGTGGTACTCGAAGAAGGCAAGCGGACGCACCGCGTGCCGCTCGCGCGGATCAAGCGGGCGCAGCTCGCGGTGGAATTTTAAAGATAGCTGAAAGCAAATGGCCACAGTCAACCCGCTACTGCAACAGATCGACGCGATCGCCAAGGAAAAAGGGGTCGAGCCGGAGATCATCATCAGCGCCGTGCAGGACGCCCTCGAGGCCGCGGCGCGGAAGCGATACAAGACCGAAGCGTTACGCGCGCGGTTCAACCAGGAGACCGGCCAGCTGGAACTGTACGCGGTGAAACGCATCGTTGACGAGGTCACCGATCCGTCGACACAGATCTCGCTCGGTGAAGCGCAGCAGCTGTACGGCGAAGAAGCGGAAGTCGACATGGAGATCGAGTTTCCGCGGCCGACCGAAGACCTGGGGCGCATCGCGGCGCAGACTGCCAAGCAGGTGATCTTTCAGAAGGTGCGCGAGGCGGAACGCGAGAACGTCTACGCGGAATACAGCCAGCGCATCGGCGAAGTCGTCAGCGGCATGGTGAAGCGGTTCGAAAACGGCGACATCATCGTCGAGCTGGGGCGCGTCGAGGCACAGCTGCCGCGAAAGGAACAGTCGCGCGCGGAAAACTACAACGTGAGCGACCGCGTCCGCTCCGTGATCCGCGGCGTGAACCGCAGCGCCAAGGGGCCGCAGATCGTGCTGTCACGCACCGACCCTGCCCTGCTCATCAAGCTGTTCGAGCAGGAAGTGCCGGAGATCTACGACGGAACGGTGGTGATCCGCGGCGCCGTGCGTGAAGCGGGCGACCGCGCGAAAGTCGCGGTGTATTCGCGGGAGCGTGACGTCGATCCTGTCGGCGCGTGCGTCGGGATGAAAGGGACGCGCGTCCAGTCCATCATCCGCGAACTGCGCGGCGAGAAGATCGATATCGTCGAATGGTCCGAGGACCCCGTGCTGTTCGTCACCAACGCCATCAGCCCGGCGAAAGTGCAGCGCGTCTCGATCGTCGACGATGCCGAGAAGGTGATCGAGGTCGTCGTCGAAGACAAGCAGCTGTCACTGGCCATCGGCAAGAAGGGGCAGAACGTCCGCCTGGCGGCGAAGCTGACCGGCTGGAAGATCGACATCAAGAGCGAAGAGGAAAAGCGCCGCGAGGTCGAGGAACAGTTCGGTGAGATGGTCGCCGAACCGGGTGAAGCCGCCGAGCCGGGTGAAGGCGAGCCCGCTTCGGAAGAGGCCGAGGCCACCGCCGAATCCGTCGCACCGCCGGAGGAAGCCTCCGAGACCGGCGGGGAAACCGTCGCCGCGGACGCAGCGGAGGGACCGAACGCCGTGGAGGCGCCCGACGCCACCGAGCCTGGGGCGGACGAGACGTCAGAGCCCGCCGGAGAGGCGATCGCCGCGGAACCTACCGGGGAAAAGTCGAATTCGTGAGGGCTTTAAGCAATTAATGGCAACTGTTCGGATCTACAGAGTCGCTGAGCTGCTCAACACGACGAGCCAGGAAGTGATCGCGCTGCTGAAGCGCGACCACGGCATCGAAGTGAAGAGCGCATCCAGCACGATCGAAGAAGTCGTCGCGCGGGAGTTCGTCGGGCGCCTTGCGCGCGCGCGCGGCCTCAACGTGCCGTCGAACGCGTCGTTTGCCGATTCACCGGCGCCGGTCAAGGGCAGGAAGCCCGGCGGCAGAGCACCGGAACCCGTCAAACCCGTGACGCCGGCGCTGCCGCCGCCGCGTCTGGTCAAGAGCGCGAAGCCACCCCCTCCCCCACCGGAGACGCTCGCCTTGCCGCCCGAAGCGGACCTGGTTCTCGTACCCGCGCCCGTGCCGCAGGCGATCGAAGAGCCGTTCACGGAGACCGAGCCCGAGACCGAGGGCACGCCGACGCCGCCACCCGCTCTTGAACCTGCGGAGGCGCCGGAGCTTGCGATTGCCGCGGGAGCGCCTGAAGCCCCGGCCGAACCGGCGGCTGCCGCTCCCGTCGCAGCCGCTCCAGCCGCGCGCACCGGCGTGCCGGCGCCGACGGGCCGCGTCGTGCAGCCCACCCTGCGACTGCGGGTGGAAGATCCACGAACCGGACAGGCGCCGCCGGCGCCACCGCGCCGCCCTATGCTCGTCCGTCCGCCGGTTGCTCCGGCGCCGGCACCACAGGCGCCAACCGGAAACCTGAGCCGCCCCGCGGCCCTCAGGCCGGGCGCCCCGGGCTCCGGGCCACGTTCGCCGAATCGTCCCTCGCCCGGGCTGCCTCCGAGACCGGGCCCGATGGGCGGTCCACGTCCGCTCCCGTCGCAGCCGGTGCGTCCCGCGCAGGCGCCTCGCCCTGGTATGGCGCCGGGTTACAGACCGCCGCCACCGCGTCCTGCGCCCCGACCCGGCGGTCCGGTGCGCCGCGAAGGCCCGCGGCCTCCAGTCATCCAGGCTCCGGCCGCGCCGCCGCCTGTCACCCGCACGATCACACTTGCGGAAGGGATGACGGTTGCCGATCTCGCCGCGAAGCTTGACGTCAAGGCGAAGGACATCCTGAAGAAGCTGATGGATCGTCGCCTGATGATGAATATCAACAGCACGCTCGACGACGAAACCGCCGCCATGGTCGCGCGCGAATTCGGCGCCGACGTGAAGATGCAGAGCTTCGAACAGGAGATGCTGCAGGTCGAGGCGGAAGACGTCAACGAATCCGATCGCGTGACCCGTGCCCCGGTCGTAACCGTCATGGGACACGTCGACCACGGAAAGACGACTCTTCTCGATGCGATCCGGTCGGCGCGCGTCGCCGAACGTGAGGCGGGTGGCATCACGCAGCACATCGGCGCCTACTCCGTCCAGGTCAACGACCGCAACGTGGTGTTCCTGGATACGCCGGGCCACGAGGCCTTCACGATGATGCGCGCACGCGGCGCGCGCGTCACCGACGTCGTCATCCTGGTCGTCGCGGCAGACGATGGGGTCATGCCGCAGACGAAGGAAGCGATCGACCACGCGCGGGCCGCCGGCGTGCCGATCCTTGTCGCCATCAACAAGATCGACAAGCCGGATGCCAATCCGGAGCGCGTGAAGAAGGAGCTTGCCGATCTCGGGTTGACCCCTGAAGCCTGGGGTGGCGAGACGGTCATGGTGGACGTCTCGGCGAAGAAGAAGCAGAACCTCGAGCTCCTGCTCGAGATGATTCTCCTGGTCACCGAGATCAGCGACCTCAAAGCGAATCCCGCGCGCAATGCCTCGGGCACCGTGCTCGAAGCCAAGCTGGACAAGGGACGCGGCCCGGTGGCCACGATCCTCGTGCAGGACGGCACGCTGCGGGTCGGCGATACGTTGATCGCGGGCACCATCGTCGGCAAGGTCCGCGCGCTGATCGACGACCGAGGACGCCCGATCAAGGCCGCCCCGCCGTCGACGCCGGTCGAAGTGCTGGGCCTCGGCGGTCTTCCGGCGCCCGGTGATGCGTTTCAGGCGCTCACGGACACGGCGAAGGCCCGCCAGATCGCGCACTTCCGGCAGTCGCAGGCCAAGGAAAAAGCGCTCGGAGGCAAGGGCAGCCGCCTGACGCTCGAATCACTGCAGCAGCAGATCGCCGAAGGCGGGATGAAGGAGCTGCCGGTGATCGTGAAGGCGGACGTGCAGGGTTCGGCCGAGGTGCTCGGCGACACCCTCATCAAGCTGAGCGACGAGAAGGTGAAGATCCGGATCATTCACAGCGGCGTCGGCGCGATCAACGAGTCCGACGTGCTGCTGGCGTCGGCGTCGAACGCGATCATCATCGGGTTCAGCGTCCGTCCCGACCGGAATGCGGCCGACGTCGCGGAGCGCGAGAAGGTCGACATTCGGCAGCACACGATCATTTACAACGTCGTGGACGAGATGAAAAAGGCCATGAGCGGCCTCCTCGATCCGACGTTCAAGGAAGTGCGGATCGGCACGGCGCAGGTGCGCGACACGTTCAAGGTGCCAAAATTCGGCACCATCGCCGGATGCATGGTGACCGAGGGCCGGATCACCCGCTCGGGCGAGACCCAGGCGCGGCTCGTGCGCGACAACGTGGTGGTCTACGAAGGCAAGATCGGATCGCTGCGGCGCTTCAAGGATGACGTCTCCGAGGTCAAGGCCGGCTTCGAGTGCGGCATCGGCTTCGAGAAGTACGACGACCTGAAGGTCGGGGACCTCATCGAGGTCTTCGTCAACGAAAGAGTCGCAGTCCCGGCAATATCACCGTAGGCCGGGCCTTTCAAGACCCGGCAGTCATCATGGCCCAAGGTACACGTCCACAGCGGGTCGGCGAAGAGATCCGCCATGAGCTCGCGGAGCTGATTGCGCGGCAGGTGCACGATCCCGGCATCGGGTTCCTGACGATCACGCGCGTCAAGGTTTCGTCAGACCTGCAGAATGCGCGGGTCTACTACACGTGCATCGGCGACGAGAAGGCCCGGAAAGAAACGGACCGCGCATTGGGCCGGGCGACCCCGTTCCTCCGCCGGAACATCGGCCAGCGCCTGCGTCTGAGGCACGTGCCGGAGCTCCAGTTCTTCTACGACGCGAGCATTGAGACGCAGGACCGCATCGAGCGGATCATGCTCGACCTCGAAGCCGAGCGCGCCGAACATCCCCACCTCAACGAGCTGGCTGCCTCAAACGATGACGCCGACGACAAAAAGAGATGAAATCGCCGAGGCGATCGTTCAGCGACAGCGGTTCCTCCTAACCTCACACGCGCGGCCGGACGGTGATTCGATAGGCTCGCAGCTGGCGATGGCGTTCGCTCTGGACGCGCTCGGTAAGAGCGTGCGGCTGGTCAACGGCGACCCCGCCCCCGAGCACTACCAGGAGTTTCCCGGCCTGGACCGGATCGAGGTCGCCGCCCACGTCGAGGCACCGAACGTCGACGCGGTCATCGTGATGGAGTGCAGCGATCTCTCCCGCACCGGCGTGACAGGCCTCGACGGCGCGTTCATCATCAACATCGATCACCATCTGGGAAACCGGATGTACGGCGCCCTCAACTGGCACGACGATACGGCGGCTGCGTGCGGTGAGCTGGTCTTCGACTTGATCGGCGCGCTCGGCGTGCCGCTGACCGAAGAGATCGCCACGCACATCTACCTGGCGATCCTCACCGACACCGGGTCATTCCATCACTCGAACATCACGCCGCGCACGTTCGACATCTGCCGGCGGTGCGTCGAGGCGGGGGTGGATCCGGCGACGATGGCGCGGCGGGTATTCGACAGCAACAGCTTCGGCAAGCTGAAGTTGATCGGCGCGCTGCTCGACGACATGGAGCTGCTCGACGAGGGACGGCTCGCGGTGCTGCATCTCGACGAGCGGATGCTCACGCGGTGCGGCTGCACGCCGAACGACACTGAGGGATTGATCAACCTGCCGCTCACCGCGCGCGAGATCCAGGCGGTCGTGTTCTTCAAGATCGAGGCGGGCGGCGAGCTCCGCGTGAGCATGCGCTCGAAGTACGAAGTGGACGTTCGCAGCGTCGCGACAGCGTTCGGCGGCGGCGGCCACAAGAACGCCGCCGGCTTCACGCTCCAGGCCGAAGAATCGGATGTGCGGTCCGCCATCATCCAGCGCCTGGTCCATGCGATCGGGAAGGGTCTCAAATCGAGGCCTGACGCCGTTCAGTGATGGACGGAGTCCTCATCGTCGACAAGCCGTCTGGCCCGACATCGCACGACGTCGTGGCGCGGGTGCGGCGCGCGCTGGGCACGCGGCGCATCGGGCACACGGGAACGCTCGATCCACTCGCGACCGGCGTGCTGCCGCTGGTGATCGGCAAGGCGACGCGGCTTGCGTCGCTCCTGTCGTCCACCGATAAGACGTACGACGCGTCAGTGCGCCTGGGGTGCGCGACCGAGGCGTACGACGCGGCCGAGCGCCAGGCGGCCGGCCTGCCTCCGCCACCGGCCCCTGACGTCAGCCGTGAAGACGTCGAGCGGGCCCTGGACGAGTTCCGCGGTGAGTATCTGCAGACGCCGCCGCGCTATTCCGCAAAAAAAATCGGAGGCATCGCGGCGCACCGCCTCGCCCGGCGGAACCTGCCGGCGCTGCCCGCGCCCGTCCGGGTGTCGGTGTCCGAACTGATTCTGGGGGATGTTCGAGACGGATTGGTCGGGCTGACGGTCACCGCGTCAGCTGGTTTCTACGTGCGTTCCCTGGCGCATGAGCTGGGGGCCAGGCTGGGGTGCGGTGGGCACCTGGAGGCCCTGCGCCGCACCAGGGCCGGAGGGTTCGGGATTGCCGCTGCAACCCCACTCGACGTCGTCGAGGCCGAGGCTGCCGGTGCGGCGGCCCGGCTGCTGCCGATGCACACCCTGCTGCCGGAACTGGATGCCTACGTCCTGACAGACGCGGGAGCCCGGCGCGCCTCACACGGCAACGACATCAACCGCGAAGACGTGGCCTTGCCGGAGACGGACCCGGCTCCCCTGACACGCCCTGCCGGGCCAGTTCGATTATTCGACGGCGCCGGGAGGCTCCTCGCGATCGCCCGGGCGGGGGCGGAGGGGGCTTTGCGGCCCACCGTCGTACTGGTGTAAAATGTTGAGTCTGTTTGACATAACGGCGGCCTGGTGCGGCGCATATCGCGCTGATTCCTGGGGCGTGCGTGGAGGACACAAGCGTGGCATTCAGCAAGGACCGCAAGACAGAAGTCATCGGCAGCTACAAGACCCACAACAACGACACCGGATCCCCTGAAGTGCAGGTGGCGCTTCTCAGCGAGCGAATCAACTACCTGACGGAGCACTTCAAGACCCACGCAAAAGACCATCACTCCCGTCGCGGGCTGCTCAAGCTCGTTAGCCAGCGGCGCCGCCTCCTCGACTACCTGAAGGGTAAGGACATGGACCGGTACGCGGAGCTGATCAAGCGGCTGGGAATCAGGAAATAGAACAGAGCGAAGCATTAAGAGCTGGCGCAGCTCATTTTGAGACAGAGAGACAGCATGCACACACGCGAGATTTCGGTTGGCGGCAAGAAGATTTCCATCGAAACGGGACGGCTGGCAAAACAGGCCGACGGGTCCGTCGTCGTCCGCTCCGGCGACACGGTCGTCCTCGTCACCGCCTGCTCGGCGGCGAATGCGCGCGAAGGGATCGACTTCCTTCCGCTGACGGTCGACTACAAGGAATACACCTACGCGTCCGGACGCATCCCCGGCGGCTTCTTCAAGCGTGAAGGGAAGCCGACCGAAAAGGAAGTGCTGACCAGCCGCTTCATCGATCGTCCGATCCGGCCGCTGTTTGCGTCCGGCTGGCGCCACGAAACGCAGGTCATCGCGCTGGTCCTCTCGGCCGACACCGACAATGATTCCGACGTCCTGGCGATCACGGGGGCATCGGCCGCGCTGGCGCTGTCGAGCATCCCCTTCACACGCACGATCGCCGGCGTCCGCGTGGGGCTGCTGAACGGCGAGTTCATCATCAATCCGACCTTCGCACAGCGCAAGGACAGCCGCCTCGACCTGATCGTGGCCGGCACCAAGGACGCGATCGTGATGGTCGAAGCGGGTGCGAAGGAAGTCTCGGAGGAAGAAGTCGTCCAGGCGCTCGAGAAGGCGCAGGCCGCGATCAAGGACATCGTCGCCGCCATCGATGCGCTGGCGTCGCAGGCCGGCAAGAAGAAGATCGAAGTCAAGACCAAGGAGTTCGGCAAGGAGTTCTATCGCGAGGTCGAGGAGAAGGCCTACGGGCCGCTCGCCGATGCAATGCGGATCCAGGACAAGCTGGCCAACTACGCCACGGTAGACCAGGTGCTCGCGGACCTCGTCGGCAGCATTCCGGACGGCCAGATCGAGCGCCGGAGCGACGCGAAGGCGATCTTCAAGGAGCTCAAGGAAAAGGTCATGCGCGAGGAGGCCCTCGAGCGCGGCAAGCGTCTCGACGGTCGCGCGTTCGACCAGATTCGCGCGATCACGATCGAGGTGGGGGTGCTCCCGCGTACGCACGGCTCGGCGGTATTCACCCGCGGTGAAACCCAGGCCCTCGTCACGGCGACGCTCGGCACGGCCGATGACCAGCAGAAGATCGAGACGATGGACGGCGAGCAGTGGAAGCGCTTCATGCTCCACTACAACTTCCCCCCCTTCTCGGTCGGTGAAGTGCAGTTTCTCCGCGGCCCCGGTCGCCGCGAGATCGGCCACGGCGCCCTTGCCGAGCGCGCGTTGACGCCGATGATGCCGTCGGAGGAACAGTTCCCTTATACGGTCAGGGTCGTCTCCGACATCCTCGAATCCAACGGCTCGTCGTCGATGGCGTCGGTCTGCGGCGGATCGCTGGCGATGATGGACGCGGGCGTGCCCCTCAAGGCGCCGGTGGCGGGCATGGCTATGGGCCTGATCATGGATGAGGCATCGGGCAAGTACGCGATCCTCTCGGATATCGCAGGGGCGGAAGACCACTACGGCGACATGGACTTCAAGGTCGCCGGAACCCCTGACGGGATCACGGCCTTGCAGATGGATATCAAGGTTTCGGGCATAACGACCGACATCATGAGAAAGGCGCTCGAGCAGGCGCGCGTGGGACGGCTGTCCATCCTGGACAAGATGATCACGACGCTCGGCGGGTCGCGATCGGACGTGTCGGCGTACGCCCCGCGAATCGTGACGATCCGGATCCCGGTCGACAAGATCCGCGACGTCATCGGCCCGGGCGGCAAGATGATCCGGAGCATCATCGAGCGCACGGGCGTCAAAATCGACGTGGAAGACGACGGCCGTGTGAACGTGGCGTCGGCCGACGAGGCGTCAGCCCAGAAGGCGATCGGCATCATCCAGGAACTGACCGCGACGCCAGAGCTGAACAAAACCTATATGGGCAAGGTTCAGCGGATCACCGATTTTGGTGCGTTCGTCGAGATCATGCCGGGTCTGGACGGCCTCCTCCACGTCTCGGAGATCGCGCATTACCGCGTCAAAGACGTGCGCGACGAGCTGAAAGAAGGGGAACAGGTGATGGTCAAGGTGATCAACATCGACCCTTCAGGCAAGATCCGGCTGAGCCGCAAGGTGCTGCTGAGCCCCGACGAAGGCAAGGCGCAGCCGGCAGCGGCGGGCAAGGGCGGCGAGGGCAAGGACAGCGTCGGCTGACCAGCTCGACCAACCAAAGGCGGCCGGCGCGCGTCGTAAGGATGGCTATGGTCCACAAACACACCGTCCTGGCTGCCGGGTGGCTCACGTGCGCCGTGGGTGCCGTCTTCGCGATGTCGGGCGACGCCCGTTCCGCGCCGCAGGTACGGGAGGTCAGCGTCCGCGCCGACCAGTACGCCTTCGCTCCGTCGCGCATCGACGTGCAGAAGGATGAAATCGTGAAAGTGACGTTCACCGCGGTCGACATACCGCACAGCTTCACGATCGACGGGTATCGCATTTCCAAACGGGCCGCCGCGGGGCAGACGGTAACGTTCGAGTTCCGCGCGGACCGTACCGGCCCGTTTCCGTTCTATTGCAACCTCACAAAGGACGACCGCTGCAAGCAGATGCACGGAGAGCTGAGCGTCAAATAGGCCCCCTGCGCCGCGCGTTGCTCCTCGTCCTCTGCGTCCCTGCCTTTTTCATCTTTCTCGGCAGCTCCCCTATCACCGACTCCGACGAGGCGTACTACGCCGAGGCCGCGCGCGAGATGACCGAAAGCGGCGACTGGATCACACCGCGGTTCAACGACGAGGTGCGGTTCGAGAAACCGATCCTGTTCTACTGGATGATTGCGGCGACGTATACCGTCGCGGGCGTCGGTGAGTGGGGCGCGCGTTTCTGGGCGGCGATGTCGGGTGTAGGCCTGGTGCTCTTGGCCTATGCCTGCGGCCGCCGCTGGACCGGGGAGGAGGCGGGCTTTCTGGGCGGTGTCATTACCGCCACGAGTTTCGGGGCCGCGTCGATGGCCAGGCAGTCACTTCCCGACCTGCCGCTCGCATTTTTCATCACGCTGGGAGTCTGGGCGGCCTTCGCCGCGCTGGATCGCGGCGAGCGGCCGGCGGGGGCGTGGAGCCCGCGGCGCTGGCTGCTGCTGTCCGCGGGTGCGTGCGCGCTAGCGGTGCTCACCAAGGGACCCGTGGGCCTGGCGCTGCCCGTGCTGATCGTCGTGGCGGCAGTTGTCGCGGAGTATTTTGTTCGGCCCGGCGTCGCGCCACCATTCCGGATTCGCGGGCTCGACCTCGCGCTCGCCGCGGGCATCTTCGTCCTCATCGCGGTCCCCTGGTACGCCGCAGTTACCTGGGTCCATGGATCGGGGTACCTGCACCGGTTTTTCGTCGCCGAAAACCTCGACCGCTTCGCCACCGCGCGCTACAACGATCCCCGCCCGATCTGGTTTTACATTCCCATCCTGATCGGGGGTCTTCTACCCTGGTCTCTCTTCTCCGTCTTCTGGCTTCGACGTCCGATTGAAGGATTCCGCGAGAGTCTTCGGAGTTCGCCGGAGTTCCTTCGCCTCACCATCTGGGCGGTGGCGCCGCTCGGCATCTTCTCGATTTCCGTCGGCAAGCAGCCGCGCTACATCCTCCCCTGTCTCGTGCCACTCGCGGTCCTCCTTGGATCGACGATTTCCAGCCGCGTCCGTGCGACTTCAACCGGCACACGTGATGGAATGCTCTCTGCGGCTGGACTACTCGCAGGCGTCGTTCTGCTCGTGGCCGGGGTGCTCCTCTATCGCGGCGCGCCGCTCGTGACCGCCGCCGGCGGCAGCGGCACCGGCGCATGGTCCGTTCTCGTCGGCATCTCAGCGCTTGCCGTGATGATCGTCGCCGTGCAGCGATCCCCGCGGTTCCTGCCCGCGACGCTCGCTATTGCGTCCGCCCTCACGGTGCTGGCGATTCACGCGGCGGTCCTGGCGATGCCCGGTGTGGCGCCGGCCGCCGACGCCGCGGCCGCGCTGACCCGCGCACGTGGGACGTCCGACGTGCGCATCTGCGCCTGCGGCCCCTTCCTGCGCAACTTGCCGTTCTACGTCCGGTCCCGCACCGTCCAGGCAGGCACGCAGGAGGAGGTCAACGCCGTACTTTCGAGTGGCGTGCCGACGCTCGCCGCCATCGACGCGCGCAAGCTTGCCGAAGCGGAAACGACGTTGAACCGCCGCTTCGAGCGTCTCGCGGAGTTCCGTTACCTCAATACCGCCCTCCTGAGGATCGACGACTTCCTCTATCCGGACCCCGAGCGCGCGCTGCAGCGAGTCGTCGTGATCAGAGCGCGATAAGCGGTAGTCAGGCAGGCCGATTCCGCAAGACGCTCTTCCGATATCCATACGCAAAATAGAACGCGATCCCGATCGCCATCCAGAGAATCAGCCGCTGCCAGGTCGACCACGGGAGGCTCAGCATGAGCAGAAAACTCACGATGGCAGACGGGATCGGCAGCAGCGGCACCATCGGCATTCTGAACGGACGCGGCAGATCGGGCCGCGTGCGACGCAGCACAACGATGCCGATCGAGACGATCACGAACGCCATCAGCGTGCCGATGCTCACGAGATTCCCGAGCGTTCCGATGGGCGTGAGGCCGGCGGCGATCGCCACGACGACTCCGGTGACGATCGTGGACACGTGCGGTGTGTGAAAGCGCGGATGAACCTTGCCGGCCCATCGGGGCATGAGGCCGTCTTTCGACATCGCGAGGAAGATCCTTGGCTGAGCGAGCATCATCACGACCATCACGGAGCTCAGGCCCGCCAGTGCTCCGACAGTAACGAGGATCTTCAGCGCGGCCATGGGAGTTTGCCACGGGGTTCCGGCAGCGCGGTCGGCAGCAGCCTGGATTGCGACGACCAGCGGCGCCGGCTCGTTGAGCATCGCCTTGTACGGGACGAGACCGACCATCACCGCCGACACGAGCACGTACAAAATGGTGCACACCGCCAGGGATCCGAGAATGCCCCTGGGCATGTCGCGCTGCGGATTGCGCGCTTCCTGCGCGGACGTCGAGACCGCGTCGAACCCGATGTACGCGAAGAAGATCACCGCCGCTCCGCGGAGGATGCCGCTCCAGCCGTACTCGCCGAAACGGCCGGTGTTCTCCGGGATGAACGGGTGCCAGTTCGCTGGATCGATGAACATCGCGCCGGCGCCGATGACGATCAGCACCACTGCGACCTTGATGCCGACGATGGCGCTGTTGACGGAGACGGACTCCTTGACGCCAAACATCAGGAGGCAGGTGACGAGCGCCGTGATGATCACGGCCGGGAGGTTGAACACCGCGGTGACGGGATCACCGCCGGCGACGGCGATCACCGTGCCCGGCGCGGCGCTCAGCGCCGCCGGAAACGTGTAGCCGAGCTGGCCGAGCAAGGTCACGAGGTTTCCCGACCAGCCGACTGCGACCGTGGCCGCGCCGAGCGCGTACTCCAGGATGAGATCCCACCCGATCACCCACGCGACGAACTCGCCGAGCGTCGCATAGGCATAGGTATAAGCCGACCCGGCGACCGGCACGCTGGCGGCAAACTCGGAGTAACAGAGCGCCGCGAGCACGCTGGTCAGCCCCGCCAGGACCATTGAAATGACGATCGCCGGTCCCGCGTTGGCGGCAGCAGCCTGTCCGGTGAGAACGAAGATGCCGGTGCCTATGATCGCACCGACGCCGAGCATGATGAGCTGGCTGGGGCCAAGGACGCGCCGGAGCCCGCCAGTTCCCTCCGCGCCGAGTTGCTCAAGGGAGATCTGTTCGATCGACTTGGTGGCAAAAATTGACATGCGGCGAGTGTTGAACCGCAGCCAGGAGATGTCTTGAAGGAGAGGTCAATTGCCCGCAAGAATTCTTTAAGTTCTTCTTAAGGTGCTGTGGGCGGGTGCGCTCGGTCTCGTTCGACGGAGGCACGCATGAAGGGCATCCGACAGCGGTATCCCGGAAGTTTCAGCATCATCATCGAATTGGGCTACGAGGTGGACCCAGCGACCGGCAAGCGGACACGCCGCCAGCGTTGGGTCACCTTTCGCGGCACCCGGAAAGAGGCGGAGGCCAAGCGCATCGAACTTCTGGCCGCCGTGAACACGGGCACGTTCGCCGAGCCGTCGAAGATCACGCTCATCGAATGGTTGCGCACATGGCTGAAAACGTCCGTCGCGCCCCCGATGCGACGGCCCGCCACCCATCGGGTCTACGCCTCGATCATCGAGAAGCACATCGCGCCGTCGCGGATCGCGCTGATCCCGTTGCAGCGATTACGCGGGACTGATCTCGAACGGTATCTGGCGGACGTCCCAGGGGCCGCCGCAAGCGTGGCGGTGCATCACGCGATCCTCTGTAAGGCGCTGCGCCGGGCGGTCAAGGACCGGCTGCTCACGATGTCTCCCGCGCACGATCTCGAGCGCCGCCGTGACAAGGCCGACCACGCGCAGGCCGCGCGCGAACACTGTTGGTCAGCGATCGAGGCGCGGCGCTTCATCGAGGCGACGAAGACGGCGAGCCCGCAACTCGCGGCGTTCATGCTTCTGGCCCTCGATAGCGGCGCCCGGAAATCCGAACTGGCAGGTCTGGGATGGGAACACGTGGATCTCGATGCCGGGACGCTGGAGATCCGCCGGCAACTGGATCGGGCGGGCGTGGCACCGGTGTTCGGTCCGACGAAGACGAAGCGCTCGCGGACGCTCTCTCTCGGTGCGGAGACGATCGCCGCGCTTCGCGTTCACAAGCGGGAGCAGCTTGAACTGAAGATGCGGAACCGGACCAGCTACACGGACTTTGGACTCGTGTTCGCCAAGGAGCCTGCGGATCTCCAGCGGCCGGAGGCCGCGCTGGGGCAGCCGCTCAGCACGCTCGGGAACGCGCGGTTCGTCGAGCTCGTCGCGAAGGCCGGGGTGAAGCGGATCAAGTTTCACGGGCTCCGGCACACGTGCGCGACGTTGCTCCTGCAGGCCGGCACGCCCGTGCACGTGGTCGCCAGACGGCTCGGGCACGCGAATGTCGGGATGACCCTGAACGTCTACGCGCACGCGACTCGGGGCATGCAGGAGGACGCGGCGGCGCGACTCGGGGCGTTGCTGCACGGCTGAATCGGCTCACGGACGGCTCACGAACAGCTCACGGAGGGGTCACGGACGGATCGTATCGCGTCGTCTCGTCTCGTCTCGGCGTGTTTGCCAGGTCGATGTTGCTCCTCACAGAACACGACCAGGACGCACGAGACGAGGCAGGCCGATATGATCTTTGCGGAAGTTCTTCTTTAGGTGCTGTGGGCGGGTGCGCTCGGTATTACCGGGCTGTTCTGCGTTGTGGCTGGAAGAAAGCTCACCGTTCTACAGCGCGGACGCGTTGCCGCAAGCCCGAGTAGTCCAAGAGCCAGCAGAGCGATTGACGTGGGTTCCGGTACTGGAGTGCTGCCCGGAGTGTCCCCGTTGGGTTCCAATGCGAACTCAGCAGAGTAGTAGGTACGGGCTCCAACCGCCAGTGTGCTCATGGGAGTTCGTACCACCGACCCCTGAGTGTTGGGCTCCGTCGAATACTGTTCCAGGTACGAATTGTTGAACGACCCGGCGAACTGGTAGACCCACAATGTCTGGTCGGCCGGGTCGAATGCCAATGCGTTGAATCCGTTGAAAGACGTCACCAACCGGGTGGTGTAGAACGCATTCGAAAAGCCACTTGATCCTCTACTGGCGTTGATAAGCAAGTTCGTGTTCGGCGGGGCATACCAGAAGCTGTCATTGGACGAGTCGTACGCGATACCGCTGTTGGCATAGCCACCGCCGAACAGTATCTGAGGATTGGTCCAATCAGCGTTGAACTCAAAGACACCTAATTGGTTTACCGCATAGTTATGCGCGCCGTCAGTGGTCCCATCGCGAAAGCAGCAGCCTGCCGTATTGGTGTAGGACGCGCCGGTTGGCGTGCCATCGAGCGAGTATTCGTAACTCTCGAGGCTCTGCGCCGCCGCAAACCCCTGGGCGTAGGTGCGCACCGTCGAATCTACCGCGAGCACGAATTCGCCGGTTGCCTGTGTTGCCCATGAATCGATGAGGGCGTCACCCTGCCACACGTCGATGTTGCTGCCGCTACTCAAGTACAAAGGGCTGATCGGCCCTGCCTGAGTGGTCCCGGAGCCCCCTAATACCACCGCCAAGGTCCATAAACACCGCCACGCCGTCAACCTGTTCATCTCATGTCTCCGTAGACTCACAACAGCAAAGGAGTAGCTCGAATAGACAATTGGGTGGGGGATGGTACTCGCTGGGCGGAGTTATTGTCAAATGTTGTGGATCGCTGCGTGAGCTAGGCGGCGTTCTCCTTCGTCGGCGATCTGACCTCCTACAAAATGCCGATGGCGGGTTCGGGCATCATGGTGGATAAGGCGTATCTGGCCGCGCATCGGGAGACGGTGCTGCGCTTTGTGAAGGCCGACATCGAAGCGACGGCGCAGATGCGACGGAACCGGCAGGTGTTCAATGCGGCACTGCCCAAATGGTTCAACATCACGGACGCCAGGACCCAGGACGGCATGTTTCCCCACGTGAACAAGTTCCAGACCAAGCCGTATCCGTCCGTTGACGGGATCAAGCAGGTGTTCGCGCTGTACACGTGGTGGCAAGACGTCTCGGGCACGCGAATGTCGGGATGACCCTGAACGTCTACGCGCACGCTTCACCCGGCATGCAGCAGGACGCGGCGGCTCGGCTCGGCGCGTTGTTGCACGGCTGAATCGACCCACGGACGGCTCACGAACAGCTCACGGACGGGTCGTATCGCGTCGTCTCGTCTCGTCTCGGCGTGTTTGCCAAGTCGATGTTGCTCCTCACAGAACACGACCAGGACGCACGAGAACGAGGCAGGCCGATATGATCTTTGCAGAAGTTCTTCTTAACCACGGATAACATTCGAATTTCCAAGAGTTTCCACATGTCAACGCAAACGTTGCCGTCGATGCTGCCCCCCACGGCGCGAGTTCCGGCGGTGACATTCGGGCCTTTCGAGTTCGATCCCGGCCGACGGCTTCTCCGGCGGGAGGAGACCGAGATCCCGTTGCCGCCACGCGTGCTGGGCGTGCTGGAGCTGCTGCTGGCGCGGGCGGGGGACGTCGTCTCCCGGCCGGAGATCATCGATGCGGTCTGGAAGGAGGCCTTCGTCACCGACACGTCCCTCGCAGAGGCGGTGAGCTTTCTGCGCCAGGCGCTGGGCGACGATCCGCAGTCCCCCACCTACATCCAGACCGTTCATCGCCGCGGGTACCGGTTCGTCGCACCGGTCGGCGAAATCCCGCCGCCGCCGCGCGCGGTTGTCGAGACACCGGTCGCTCCGGCACCTCCAGAGACGGTCAAGCCCTCGATCCTGAATGAGCTGCTCCCGTGGAGCGCTGCGACGCTTGCCGTCATCCTGGCGATCAGCGCCCTCTGGTACTCGCAGGGAGTCGAGCCGGTCACGCCGCAGGTCGTTCGACTGACGCTCGACGCCGGCCGCGGGTTGCGCTTCGACGCTCGAGCGCCCGCGATCGCGATCTCGCCGAGCGCGACCAAGGTCGCGTGGTCGGCGTGCGGCGACGCCGGTTGCCAGCTCTACATCCGGGCCTTCGACCAGCTCGATGCGCGGCCGATCGCCGATACCGATGGCGCCGCGGCACCCTTCTTCTCTCCGGACGAGCGATGGCTGGGATTTTTTGCGTCGGGAAAACTGAAGAAGGTTGCGCTGGCCGGCGGCGCGTCGAGAATCATCGCCGACGCGTCACAACCGTTCGGCGCCGCCTGGCTGCGCGATGGACGCATTGTCTACGCTGCGTCGGTCGCCGGTGGATTGATGCGCGTGAGTCAGGAGGGTGGTGACCCCGAACCGCTGACGGTGCCGTCGCCGGCCGGCGGTGAGATCCGTCATGTTTTTCCGGCCTCCGTGCAGGACGGGGACGCACTGCTCTTCACCATCGTCACCTCTCCACTCGTGGGCGCTCCGGGCCGGCTCGTGCTGCTCCCGTATCCCGGTCGCGGGTCGTGGCGAACGGTCGCCGAGACGGCCGACATCGGCGTGCCGATCGGGCATGAGTACATTGCGTTCGCAAGGGGCGGCGACGTCCATGTCGTTGCGTTCGACCGTGTCCGGCAGGCGCCTTCGGGCCCGGAGCAGACCGTCGCCACGGGCATCGTCTCCCCGCACATCGCTTCGTCCGCGGCCGGCGCCTTCGTCGCGGTGACGGCGGGCCCCGCCCTCCCTGTCGACACCGCTCTTCCCCGCTGGTCCTGGAGCGATCAGCGCGCGGCGAAACTGCCGGACAGTCTCGAGGACCTGCGCGATGCGCGGCTCTCTCCGGACGGCTCCCGGATGGCGGGTGTCGGCCTCGACCCGCGTCCCGACATCTGGTCCATGGATCTGGAGCGAGGAACCAAGACCCGGCTCACGTACCGTGGACTGACAGCTGCGCCAGTCTGGAGCGCGGACGGCGGTGAAGTGTTTTACGCGATGCGCCACGGGGAGTCATACGGGATCTGGGCCCGGGCGGCGTCAGCGACGGGAGACGATCGGCGCGTCTTCGCGGCCAGCGGCCATAACGTGTTTCCCGCGTCGGTGTCGCGCGACGCTACTCTCGCCTTCGTCATGACCGGCGGGTCCACGCGGTCCGGCATCGGATTGCTGCGTGCCGGCCAGTCGTCCCCCGCGCTGGTCATCGACTCCCGGTTCGACGAGCTCGCGCCGGCATTGTCGCCGGACGGGTCGTTGCTCGCGTATCAGACGGATGAGAGCGGCGTATGGGAGATCGTGCTGGCCACACTAAGTGACGGCCGCCGGTCAGCCGTTTCGAGTGGAGGGGGCGTCCGGCCGTTCTGGTCGGCCGACGGCTCGACGTTGTACTTCGAACAGAACGACGACCTGATGGCTGTTTCGATCGCGGCCGGTTTGCAGGTGGTTGGAGGCATCAAACCGTTCCTCGACCTGAATGGCGCGAGACCGGCTGGCATCCATCCCGGCGGGTCTGTGCTCTTGCGTAGGACGGCAGGGCCCGCCGCGTCCTCTGCCGTCGTCACGCTCGAGTGGATCACCGAGCTGCGCGCGAAGCTCGGTCCGCCGACGGCAGCCTCACCACGCTGACGAGCGGGCGGCTTCGATTCGCTCCTCGATAGGCGGATGCGAATGGAACAGCCACACGACGGCCCGCGACGGGTTCTCCTCCACCAGATTCTGCGAGGCCAGCCTCCGCATGGCGCTGACGAATGCGTCCGCGCGATTGGTCAGCTTCAGCGCGAACTGGTCGGCGCGCCGCTCGTTCAGCCTCGAGAACGCATTGACGAGCGGCAACGAGGCGAGCATGACGCCTCCGAACACGAGCAGGAGGAATGGCAGTCCGGCAACATCTGCGGGGCCCGTCAGGTGCAACGGTTGCCACCACCCGCCGAGCGCGGTCGCCGCGGCGTAGGAAGCGGCCAGCAGCAGTGCGGCTTCGACGGCGATGGCCGTCGAAATGTCCCGGTGCACGTGGTGCGCGAGCTCGTGGGCCAGGATGACTTCGATCTCGTCGTCGGTGTACTCCGCGAGCAGCGTGTCCGACAGCAGTATGCGGCGGGTGGCCCCGGCTCCGACGAGCGCCGCGTTCGCACGCCGCGTTTTTGCTCCCAGCCCCCACTCGTAGACGCCAAGCACGCGGACGCCCGCGGTACGCGAGAGCGTCACCAGCCTGTCGTACAGGTTTCCGCGGTCGAGCGGCGTGAATTTGTAGAACACGGGTAACAGCAGCACCGGCGCCAGCTGGGCGAGAACAGCTGTGGCGCCCGCGCCGAGCAGGGCTGCAGGCAGCCACCACCAGCGCGAGTTCCAATCAATCAGCGCGTAGGCAACTTCGGCGGTCAGCAGGAGAAGCAGCGTTGTCAACGCAAAGGCCTTCACGTGATCGCGGAACCACGCGGACGCGGGGGCCGTTGAGAGCTCGTACCTGTGCTCCAGGATGAAGTTCCGGTAGAAAGCGAGGGGCAGGGAAACCAGTTCCTGGGCCAGGGCGAGCAGGATCACGTAGATCGCGACGATGCCGGCGCGGGACTGCGTCAGGGACGCCGCAAAATCCCTCACGGCCGTGGACGCGCCTGACCACAGCAGGAACCCGAGCGCCGCCGCGGTGCACATGAGCGACACGACGCTCGCACGTCTTTTCAGCCGGTGGTAGCGGGCACTCTTGGGTTTGTTCACAAGGTGGATTCAGCTCCGTGCAGCCTCAATTCAACTGCACGGAAATCAATTTCGAGACTCCAGGCTCCTCCATGGTCACGCCGTAGAGACGGTTGGCAATCTCCATCGTCTTACGGTTGTGCGTGATCAGGATGAACTGCGTGTGATCCTGCAT
>JACDCA010000211.1 GCA_013694635.1 Acidobacteriota bacterium
CGCGTCCGCTCGCTGGAGTTGACTGCCACAGTGCGCCCGGACGAATCCGAGCGGCTCACACATTCGTCTCCGAAGGACCGGTGGGAACGGTAGTGGCCGACGGTTCGGCGGTGTCGATCGTCATTCCCGCGTACAACGAAGCCGCAGCAATCGCATCGGTCGTCGCGCAGCTCCAGACGGCTGGCCCCTGGCACGAGATCATCGTCGTCGACGACGGTTCCGATGACGCGACTGCGGCCTCGGCGGCATCGGCTGGCGCACGCGTCGTCCGGCACCCTTACAACAAAGGGAATGGTGCGGCGGTCAAGAGCGGCATTCGCGCGTCGACCGGGGACTTCGTGCTGATCGTTGACGGTGATGGACAGCATCGGCCCGAGGACGCACGGCGAATCGTCGGCCGGCTCGGCGAGTACGACCTCGTCATCGGCGCCCGCAGCGCCTCGACGCAGGCGACGCATGCGCGGCGCTATGGCAACGGCGCTCTCAATTGGCTGGCGAGTTACCTCACCAACCGGGAGATCCCGGATCTCACGTCCGGATTCCGGGCCGCGCGCCGCGAACACCTTCGTGAGTTTATTCACCTGCTGCCGAACGGCTTCTCGACGCCGACCACGACGACGCTGGCCTTCATCAAAGCCGGTTACAACGTGACCTTCGAGCCAGTCGAGGCGCGCGGGCGTGAGGGGCAGTCGAAAATCCGGCTGGCCCAGGACGGCGTCAAGTTCCTCGTCATCATCCTGAAGATCGTGACCCTGTTCAGCCCGCTGCGCATCTTTCTGCCGATCGGTCTCGTGGCATTCATGCTGGGCTCCGGCTACGGACTGTGGGGCGTCATAGTGAATTCAAAGCTCCCGAACGGCGCGGTGCTCCTCATCATGTTTTCGGTGATCGTGTTTCTCGTCGGCCTGGTCTCGGAACAGATCGCAGCGCTGCGCTTCGAAGGACGCCAGTAACTACCGCATGGATGGCCGACGCAGCCGGCGGCTGATCCTCGCGGCGGCCGGCGTGGCGCTCCTCCTCCGGCTCGCGTTCGGGCTTCTCTACTGGACGGGCAAGCCCCTGACGCACGACGAACGCGAGTACCTCGCCCTGGCTGAAAGTCTCGCGGCGGGGCGGGGATTCACTTACGCGGATAACGACGAGACTGGTACCAGTCCGCGGTTCGGCCGCGCGCCCGGCTACCCTGCTTTTCTTGCCTTGTTCCCCGCGCCGTCGAGGCCGGAGTCGGCGCCCGCGCTCATCAAGATCGTGCAGTCGGTTCTCGGTGCCATCGGCATCCTGCTGATCGCCTCGATCGCGCGCAGCGCCGCCGGAGAGCGCGCCGCCGTGATCTCCGCGTGGCTCGCGGCGGTCTATCCTCCGCTCGTGTGGATGCCCTCATACGTGCTGAGCGAGACGCTGTATTTCCCGCTGGCGCTTCTGTGCGCGCTGCTGCTGAACATGGCGGGGGCCGGCCTTCGAGACGACGTGCGACGATCGGTGGCTGCGGGGCTGATCGCCGGGATCGCGGCGCTGGTGCGGCCCGGCATGCTGATCTTCCTGCCGATGGCCGCGGTATGGCTCGCCCGACGCAGGCGGCTGGCGCCTGCTGTCGCGTTGGCGCTCGCCGCAACCGTAGTCATTGCGCCGTGGACGCTGCGTAACCTGCGCCACTTCGGACGCTTCGTGCTGATTGCCTCGGAAGGGGGCGTGACCTTCTGGACCGGCAATCATCCCCTCGCACGCGGTGAAGGGGATCTCGCCGCGAATCCCGAATTGAAGCGTCACGAAGTCGCGTTCCGCGCCGCGCATCCGGGCCTGAGCGCCGAAGCCCTCGAGCCACTCTATTATCGCGAGGCGCTCCGGCAGATTCGCAACGATCCCGCCGGCTGGCTGGCGCTGCTCGTGCGAAAAGCCTTTTACACGGTGGTTCCGATCGGGCCGTCTTATACGCTACACTCGACGAAGTACCTGCTCGCGACGGTCGTGCCATACGCGGTGCTCGCGCCGCTGGCTCTCGCGGGGTTCGTCATCATTCGCCGATCCGGACGACCGCCGGAACCGCTGTACCTGCTGGCTGCATCTGTCGTGCTCACGAGCCTGATCTTTTTCCCTCAGGAACGTTTCCGGCTGACGGTGATCGACCCGCTGATCATCGTCGGGGCCGCGTCTGCGATCGGCGGAGTGACCCGCCAGGACTCATGAACACACTCGTCGTCGTCCCGACCTACAACGAACGCGACAACCTGCCGCTGCTCGTACCGGCCGTGCTCGTGCACGAGGGCTTCCGCATGCTCATCGTGGACGACGGCTCTCCCGACGGGACAGGACAGGTTGCGGACGAACTTGCGCGACAGTACCCAGGGCGACTCGAGGTCATGCATCGAACGGGGCCGCGCGGCCTCGGGCGGTCCTACGTCGACGGCCTGAAGCACGCGCTGAAGACGGATGCCACCCTGATCTGTCAGATGGACGCGGACCTGTCGCACGACCCGCAATACCTGCCGGCACTCGCGGCTGCCGCATCGACGGAGTTCGATGTCGTCATCGGCTCGCGCTACCTGCACGGCGTCAGCGTCGTGAACTGGCCCCTGCACCGGATCTTCCTGAGCACGTTTGCGAACCGGTACATCAAGACCGTCACCGGGCTCTCCCCAAGCGATTGCACGAGCGGCTTCCGCTGCTGGCGGCGCGAGGCGCTTGAGAAACTGCCGCTCGACGGTGTCGTCTCGGACGGCTATGCCTTCCTGATCGAGATGCTGCACGAAGCCGCGCGCAGCGGCGCGCGCATCGGCGAGGTGCCGATCATCTTCGTGGAACGGCGTCAGGGGCAGTCGAAGGTCTCGACCCCCGTCCTGATCGAATCGCTGATCACCCCCTGGCGGCTCGCGCTGCGCCGAAAGAAGTAGCGGTGGGCGAGGTCGTCGTGATGGTGACGACGTCGTACCCTCGGTTTCCGGGGGACAGCGTCGGCACATTCATGGAGCCGATCGCGGAAGGCGTGGCCGCGCGAGGCCACGTCGTCCACGTCGTTGCTCCCTGGCATCCCCTCGTTACGCGGGGGCGATCGGAAGACG
>JACDCA010000212.1 GCA_013694635.1 Acidobacteriota bacterium
GCAGATGTACACCCGGCACGGCGCTCTGCTGCGCCGCATCGGCGAGCGGTACAAAGTCCAGCCGCGCATTGTCGTCGCGGTGTGGGGCCTCGAGTCGAATTTTGGACGGTTCGCCGGTGTGCGACCGACGTTTCCGACGCTCGCGACGCTCGCCTACGATGCGCGGCGCGGTACCATGTTTCGCAACGAGCTCTTCAGCGCGCTCGAGATCGTCAACCGCGGCGACATGGAGGTCGCACAACTCCGCGGCTCCTGGGCCGGCGCGCTCGGACAGCCGCAATTCATGCCGTCGAGCTACCTCCAGTACGCGCAGGATTTCGACAAGGACGGGCGTCGCGACATCTGGAAATCGCAAGCGGACGTCTTCGCGTCGGTCGCGTATTACCTCGAGCAGCACGGCTGGAAGAGCGGGGCAACGTGGGGGCGGGAGGTGCGCATACCGGCGGCATCGCGCGAGATGGTCTCCGCACTGCCTTTTCGGCAGGAAGGCTGTCGCGCCGAACAGGTCATGACCGACTCCAAGCCGCTCAAAGAGTGGCGCCGGATGGGACTTCGCACGGCCACCGGTGCCGCGCTGCCTGCGGGCGCCATGGCGGCTTCGCTGGTGCAGGCGGGCTCGAGAAGCTTTCTCCTATACCCAAATTACGGCGCACTGCTCGGATACAACTGCGCGCACAGCTACGCGCTCAGTGTCGCCCTCCTCGCCGATCGCCTTCGCTGATGCGCGGTCCGGGTATACTTGCCCACCCTCAGTCCATTAGGTGAATCGATGGGGCGAACCGTGTGTGCGGCGTTCTTCCTGGCGATTGGTGCCGCGCTGCCCGCTTCGGCGCAGCGGCCCGTCAGCGTAACCGCCCAGGACCTGAAACGCCTCAGCATAGAGGAGCTGGCCGAACTGGACGTGACGTCGGTCTCGCGCCGTGTCGAGCGTCTCTCGGACACCGCAGCCGCCGTGTCCGTCGTCCGCCAGGACGACATTCGGAGAACCGGCGTCACGACGCTTGCGGAAGCGATGCGGCTCGCCGACGGGGTGGACGTTGCGCGCTTCGACGGACGCACCTTGGCGATCAGCGCCCGCGGCTTCAACATCTCGACCGCCAACAAGCTGCTGGTGCTCATCGACGGACGCACGGTGTACTCGCCGCTGTTCGCCGGCACGTTCTGGGACGTGCACGACACGGTCATGGCGGACGTCGATCGCATCGAGGTCATCCGCGGTCCCGGCGGCACGATCTGGGGCGCGAACGCGGTCAACGGCGTCGTCAATATCGTCACGAAGGATGCCTCCGCCACCCGCGGCTCGTTCGTGCTCGTCTCCGGAGGAATCGAAGAGCATTTGATCGCGTCCGCGCGCTACGGGGATCGGCTCGGCTCCGCTGGGAGTTACCGCGTCTACGGCAAGTACCGGCAGCGCGACGCGAACAGGTTTGCGTCAGGCGCGACTGCTGACGATTCATTACAGCTCGGCCTCGGCGGCTTCCGTATGGATTCCGGGGACCAGGGCGCCGTGCGGTGGACGGTGCAGGGCGACATGTACAAGGGCACGGAGTCGCTCTTCGATCGTGACGACACGGACGTCTCGGGAGGTAACCTCCTCGGCCTGTGGACCCGCCGGTTCTCGGGGAGCTCGGAGTTCCGCGCGCAGGTGTACTACGACCGGACGTTCCGGATGGTGCCCCGGCAGTTCGAGGAGACGCGCGACACGTTCGACATCGACACACAGCATCGCCTCACGCTGGCGCGCCGCCACGACATCGTCTTCGGCGCCGGGTTCCGGGTGACGGAGGGTGACGATCTCGGCATAGCCGGCTTCGCATTCGTACCGCAGAAGCGGACGGCGAAGCTGTTCAGCTTGTTCGCGCAGGACGAGATAGTGGTGAAACCGGCCCGCTTGTTCCTGACGCTCGGATCGAAGTTCGAGCGCAACGATTTCACGGGGCTCGAGGTCCAGCCAACCGCCCGGGTCCGATGGAACGCGCATAGCACGAGCACGGTCTGGGGTGCGGTGTCGCGCGCCGTCCGGCTCCCGACGCGGTTCGATACGGACCTCCGGGTGTTTCAGAACAACCGCCTGGTGCTGAGCGGCAGCGAGGACTTCGAATCGGAGTCGGTGATTGCCTATGAAGGGGGCTATCGGCTGCGGCCGCACGCGAGGGCCTCGCTCGATCTGGCGGTGTTCGTCAACCGCTACGATCGGATTCGCAGCCAGGAATTCCCATCGCGACTCGGCTTGGTCGTCGAACTGGGGAACACGCTCAATGCGAATACCACCGGCGCAGAGCTCGCCGGCGCGTTCCAGGCAGCAGCCAACTGGCGCATGCAGGGGTCGTACGCATACCTCCACAAGTCCATCACCATGGACGCGGGCAGCCGCGACCTCTCGAAGGGTGCGAGTGAAGGCAACGATCCGTCGCACTTGTTCTCGATGCGGTCGTATCTCGACCTTCCCCATGGCATCGCGCTCGACGGTACCCTGCGATATGTCGCGCGGCGGCCCGCCCCTGTCGTCCCGGCCTACGGCGAGCTCGACCTGCGTCTCGGGTGGGCGGCCCGGCCTGGCTGGGAGTTGTCGCTGATCGGGCAGAACCTGCTCCATGACAGACATCCGGAG
>JACDCA010000291.1 GCA_013694635.1 Acidobacteriota bacterium
GTGCTCAACCCTCCACGGGACGAACATATTGAGGCAAGCGGGCTGCCAGCGGTGGGGCGGCTGCAACTGTTGACATTCAGGGCTGCCTGCCCGACCGGCACCGCTTGCCCGAATGATTCCTGACCCGGCGCGTCGCAAAAACATGCAGCCGGGCTCCACCGAACGGCGTAAACTCGTGGGGCCAGCCTGCTTCGTGAAGGGAGAGCGACCGTGCCAAGCCGCTCGTGGTGCCTGATCGCCGCCTCTGTGCTCTGCCTGGTGACGCTGCCCGCCGCGCAGGCGCCGCCGCAGCCGCCACCCGAGAAACCCGACCAGAAGCCACAAGCTCCGACCTTCCGGACAGAGGCGAACTTCGTCCGGGTGGACGTCTTTGCCACGCGGAACGGCATCCCCGTTCACGACCTGAAGCTCGAAGATTTTCAGGTCCTCGAGGACGGCACGCCCCAGGCGGTCTCCACGATCGAGTACGTGAACGTGCGCACCGGCACGCCACAGGAGCAGCGCGACGAGCCGAGCACGATCCAGCAGTCCCGCGACGCGCTGAAGAACCCGCGGGCGCGGGTGTTCGTGCTGTTTCTCGACACCAATCACGTCACGATGGCCGGGTCCTGGACCATTCGCGAGCCGCTGATTCGACTGCTCGACCGGTTGATGGGACCGGAGGACCTGGTCGGTATCATGACCCCGAGAATGTCGGCGGCTGACATCGTTTTCGCCCGCAAGACGCGCGTGATCGAGGGCGGGCTTCGCGACAACTGGCCGTGGGGAGAACGGCACACGCTGCAGAAGGACGAGCGCGAGCAGATGTACGAGATGTGCTACCCGTGGGAGCAAACGATCGCCGTCGTCAGCGAGATGATCGCCCGAAAGCGCGAGCGCCAGACGCTGGAAGCGCTGCACGATCTGGTCGGCTGGCTCCGCGATCAACGTGAAGAGCGAAAAGCCATTCTCACGCTTACTGAAGGCTGGTTGTTGTACGGGCGAAACGCCGGTCTCGCGAAGCTGCGGGTCATCGATTCTACGGGCGCGACGGAGCCGGTGCCGGGGCCTGAACCGATCGGCGTCGGCCCGGACGGCCGATTGCGAGTCGGCGGCAAGGACAACAATACCGGAATGACTAGATCGGAATGCGACGCCGACCGGGTGCGCCTCGCCGACATCGACGACGAGTATTACCTGCGGGAGCTGATGGCCTCCGCCAATCGCGCGAACGCCAGCTTCTACACCGTGGATCCGCGCGGCCTCGCCGTATTCGATTCGCCGATCGGCCCGGCGGAGCCGCCGCCGCCTCATATCGACCAGGCGATGCTCCGCCACCGCCTCGACAGCCTCCACGTGCTCGCGAACAACACGGATGGATTCGCGGTGACGAACAGCAACGACCTCGACAAAGGGTTGAAGCGGATCTCTGACGATCTGACGTCCTATTACCTGCTCGGGTACTACTCGACGAACACCAAGCTGGATGGCCGCTTCCGCACGTTGAAGGTCAACATCACGCAGCCGGGCATTGACGTGCGGGCGAGGCGCGGCTACAAAGCGGCGACGGCCGGTGAGGTTGCCGCCGCGCGCTCCGCCGCGGCGGCGCCCGTCCCCCAAGCCGTCTCGGCGGCGCGCGACACCATCGCCAGCCTGTCGCGGATCCGGACCGGTGCCCCCCTGTTTACGCACGCAGTCGCGCTGAAGCGCGCGGTGTGGCTGGCGGGAGAACTCGCGCAGCCGGCGACGGCGGCGATGAACGCGAGCGTGAGTGTGACCGCCAGTGGCACGACGAGCTCTATCGAGGTACCGATCGCGGCAGGGCAGCGGGCGTTCGTCGTGGCGGTGCCGCTCAAAGTCGAGGCGACCGGCGCGCTGGACATCCGGCTGCGGATCACCGCCGAAGGGCAGCCGTCGTTGTCGGACGGGATTCGGATCGATCCAGCCCCCGGCATCTCGGCCCCGCTGATGTTCCGGCGCGGCTCGGCCACCGGCAATCGCCTGCAGCCCGCCGGTCAGCCGCAGTTCAGCCGCACCGAACGCGCCCGCTTCGAGGTGGCCCTCGGCGGCGCCGCGAAGATCGACAGCGCCCGCGTGCTCGATCGAAACGGCGCCGCGATCGAAGTCCCCGTCGCGGTGTCGGAGCGCACCGACGACGCCGGCCAGCGCTGGAGCGCCGCGGATGTCACGCTCGCAGCGCTCGCACCGGGAGACTATCTGATCGAGCTATCAGGAAACGCCGATGGAGCAGCGCAGAAGGTGCTGACCCCCTTCAGAGTCACGCGCTGAGAACACGCTCACCACAGAGACACAGAAGTTAAGGAAAGATTTCTGTGAGCCCTGTGGTTCAAATCTTCGTAACGCATTGACGAACGTGTTTACCATCGCGAGCTGATGTCGTCGGACCGCCGGATGAATTTCGGCGACGACCTGCGCCTCCGCGAAGATGCGCGCGAGATGTGGGGCTCGACCTGGCTCGATCGCCTGCACCAGGATCTGACATACGGCGCCCGCGTTCTGCGAAACGCCCCCGCTTTCACCCTTACCGCAATGCTGGTTCTGGTCCTGGGCATCGGCGTCCCGTTGAGCGCCTTTCGCGTGATGCTGACCGACCTTCAGGGAGGGTCGGTGCCCGACCCCGATTCGCTCGTGCGTCTGACGCGCCGCGCGCCTGACGCCCATGTGACGAGCCTGACGTATCCCGAGCTGACGTTCTACGCGGCCAACGCGAGGTCGTTCCGAAACGTCATCGGCGTGTCGACGCGTAATCCGGCGACCTTCGGCGAGGCCGCAGACGGCAGCACGCCCGACCACGCGCATCGATCCCATTCAAGCGCTGCGACACCAGTAGCAAGCGAACCACGGTCGCAGCGCAGCCCTTCAGGGCTGCGAGCTTCTGGTGACACGCGCTTGATCGGCAATGTCAAGCGGTCCCCGAACCTCCACTGGTCTCCTCACGAACCGCGAGAAGAGGAGGGCAATCGGAGCGGCGACGAAGCTCAGAAGCGCGCCCATTTTCGTCTCGGCTAGCGCCCTTCCCTCGGGGAAGGCGGCGGTCG
>JACDCA010000295.1 GCA_013694635.1 Acidobacteriota bacterium
CATCGCCGGCTGCGGTTGTAGCGTCCGTGCAAATAACAATGACAGTACTGCGCGTGCGCCCGCAATCCCTACTGCGAGCGAAAGTGCGAACATAATGAGAATTAACAGGGCATCCATTTGCGTTTCCCACCGATGAGTACTGGTTTCTCAGCCTTACCTCTCGTCGACGTCTCGTCGACCCCTTGCACCTGATACTGCAAGTTCGTAGCCGATTCCGGCGTCGGTCGTGGGTTCAAATGACTACTCGGTGGTTTCGAGGAGGTTCGTGATCTTCCTGACGTAGTTGCGGGTCTCTTTGAAGGGAGGGATACCGTTGTACTTCCGTACGTTGCCGGGGCCAGCGTTGTAACTTGCCAGCGTGAGGGCGACGTTGCCGCGATGGGTCTCGAGCAGCCGACTCAAGTACTTCGCACCCCCCATCACGTTCTCGCGCGGATCAAAGGGATTCGTGACGCCCATGTCTCTTGCCAGCGCGGGCATGAGTTGCATCAACCCCATCGCTCCGACGGGTGACACAGCGCGAGGGTCGAAAGCGGATTCGGTTTTCATGACGGCCCTAATCAGGGCGGCGTCGAGGTCGTAGCGTGCGGCGGCTTCGGAGATCAGCGCCGCATACGGTTCCTGGGGCGCCGTCGGCTGGGCGTCGAGCGCCACAACCTTGCCAATCGACACCGACAATCTCGGCCGCAGATCAAGGAAGGTTCGGTTGTGGGCTTTTATAGCGGTGGGACTGGCGGACATGGCCGCCGCGGCGAGCACCAGCGTCCGCAGGGTCCGCTTGCGCCTGTCATTGCCCCGGCGTTCGCTCCCGAACCGATTCGTCCAGCGCCGGTCCCGCTGGCGGCGTTCGGCCTGTCCATCTGATCCTCTAATCCTGACGCCGGGTGTGAACCCGACTGCACTGTTTTCCCTCCCAGGCATCTGAAGCCTTGGGTGTTGCAATTCGCGGTGCGTCAGCCGCAGGTATGGCTCAGCTTGGCCGGGGCTCAGGCATAGGCTCCACGCGCCCGCTGAGTACCTGCATCCACCTCCACATAGCATTGGCGAGAATCACAATCACGCAGACCATCATAATCACGGTGAGGCCGGTGTTCATGTAGCCCTGGAAATGCCGCGCCGCATTCGGTCCGATCGCCATCGGCCAGAAGTTGTCGCGAACGCTCAGCACGCCCGCCGTAAGCGTCGTGATCGAGACGAATGCGAGCGGTGCGAGCGTCACCCATGCGTAACGCGCCTTGCCAGTATTGATGATGATGGTCGTCGCGACGGCCAGAGCGACCGCTGCCAGCAGCTGGTTCGCGATGCCGAACATCGGCCAGATCGTGCCGATGCTGCCGGTCCAGATGAAGTACGCCCACGCGCACACGACCATCAGCGTCGAGATGATGGCGCCGGGCATCCATTCCTGCCGTCCCATCGGCGCGTAGAAGCGCCCGAGGAACTCCTGTACGAGAAAGCGCGCCACGCGCGTGCCGGTGTCGATCGTCGTCAGGATGAAGAGCGCCTCGAACATGATGGCGAAGTGGTACCAGTAATCCATCAGGCCGCGCATCCCGGGCAGACCGCTGAAGATCTGTGCGATACCGACGGCAAGCGACACGGCGCCGCCGGGACGTCCGGCCACTGACTCTCCAACCGCCGCTTCGAGCTGCGGGAGATTGACCGTGGGGATCCCGAGCGTAGCAAACGTGGCCGGGGAGGTGTTGATGGCGAAGTAATCCCCCGGGAACATCGCCGTCGCGGCAATCAGCGAGACAACGCCGACGAGCCCCTCGATCAGCATGGCGCCGTACCCGATTGGCCGGATATCGGATTCCCGGTCGATCATCTTCGGCGTCGTACCCGACGATATGAGCGCATGGAACCCTGAGATGGCGCCGCACGCGATGGTGATGAACGCAAAGGGGAAGAGCGGGCCGGGAATGATCGGGCCGCCTCCCCCGGTGAACTGGCTGAACGCCGGCATCTTCAATTCCGGGTTGACCACGATGACGGCGATCACGAGGAACCCGATCGTGCCGATCTTCATAAAAGAGCTGAGGTAGTCGCGCGGGCACAGCAGCAGCCAGACCGGCAGGACCGACGCGATGAATCCGTAGGCCGCCATCGCGACGATCAGCTGCTCGCGCGAAAGGTGGAACCACTGGCCGAACGCGGACGCGGCGATCGGCTTGCCGAGAATGACGGCAAGAAACAGCCCCGCGACGCCGATCACCGTGGCCTCGCCGATCCGCCCGACACGGAACCGGTACATGTAGAGGCCCATGAAGAGCGCGAGAGGAATCGATACCGCGATGGTAAAGGTCCCCCAGGCGCTCTCCTGCAGGGCGTTGACGA